>JAAYYJ010000179.1 GCA_012515455.1 Oligosphaeraceae bacterium | reverse complement strand
AGCCAGCTGTGTTGTCCGGCAGTATCATCCAATAATTTGTATCCATATTACGTTGTCAATGCTCCGGGGGGGAGGTCCAATTACCCTTGTAATTCTTCAACCTACCTGTCGATGTCCCTGAATACTTACGGCAATCTGTTTACTTTCGGGGAGCTGATCTTCAGCAAGATCCGCCGGCCGGCACAGTTGGTGTATATGGCGGACGGCATCGGTTATGGCTCAATCGATTACCGCTGCCGCTATTCTGAATCAGCTAGCGCTTCCGGAAAACAGCGGGAGGCCTCACCGCGGCATAACGGCGGCGGGAATTTCCTGCGGGCCGACGGCCACGTCGAATGGCTGCAGGAGACATCTTTTCCCAGCTATTATCACGGCTGGCAATGGGATGGCGTGAACTGGAATGCTAATACCGTCTTAAACTATTAGAGCAGAGTGTATCTCCCGGAGCGGCTGGTTAAATCCCGCAATACTGCCTACGCAGCAGTTGCGGGATTTTTTATTCCCGCTGGTTCAGGCACCGGGGGCACTGGGAACAGAAAAGTGGAGAAACGATGATGGAGCGACCGAATTTTATCCTGCTGAATATGGACAACCTGGGCTACGGTGATCTGGGCTGTTATGGTTCTAAATTGCACCGCACGCCGCATATCGATCAGCTGTGCCGGGATGGAATGCAATTGACCAGTTATTACAGCGTCAGTGGCGTCTGCACGCCTTCTCGTGCCGGTTTGTTGACTGGCTGTTATCCGCGTCGCAACAATATGCATGTGGGTGGCACAAATGGTCCGGTGCTGTTCCCGGCTGATCCGAAGGGCCTGAATCCGGCGGAAATCACCATCGCGCGGTTGCTGCAGAAGCATGGCTATGCCACAGCCTGCATCGGCAAATGGCATCTGGGCGACCAGGAGCCATTTCTGCCTACCCGGCACGGCTTTGAATTTTTCTACGGCTGCCCCTACAGTGAAGATATGTGGCCCACCCCCAAGCACCCCGACTGGCCGGCGCTGCCCTTGATGCGTCAGGAGGCGGTCGTGGAAGCACCGCCGGACCGCAATCTGTTGACTCGTCGTTATACTGAGGAGAGCATCGCATTCCTGCGTTCACAGCGCCAGAGGCCTTTTTTTCTCTACTTGGCGCAGGCGATGCCCGGCAGTACCGCCAGGCCCTTCGCCAGTCCGGAGTTCCAGGGCCGCTCTGCCAACGGTCCGTACGGAGATGCCATTGAGGAGCTCGACTGGTCGGTCGGGCAGATCATGCTGACTCTGGATGAGCTCGGACTGCAGGAGAATACTTTGGTGATCTTTACTTCGGACAATGGCGCGGTGGGCTGGAATCCACGCCAAGGCAGCAACGCGCCTTTGCGCGGCTGGGGCTATGAGACTTCCGAGGGGGGGCAGCGGATGCCCTTCCTGGCTCGCTGGCCGGGAGTGATTCCCGCTGGCGCAAGCCGTGACGACCTGACCAGTATGATCGATATCCTGCCCACGCTGGCCAAACTGGCGGGGACTGCGGCTCCGAACGACAGGATTATCGATGGTGCTGACATCATGCCCATCCTGAGGGACGAGCCGGATGCAGTCTCGCCGCATGACGAGGGCGGATTTTTCTATTATTACCGTGAGCAGCTCCAGGCGGTTCGTTCCGGTCCTTGGAAGCTGTATCTGCCCTTGGAGCAAAAGATGTCACGGCTGAACGGCAGTCTGCAGGCTGCGCAGCCTGCGCAGCTGGAACTGTACGATGTCCGGCATGATATCAGCGAAACCACCGAGGTCTCGGCTCAGCATCCTGGGGTGGTGGCGCGACTGCTGGCTCTGGCGGAGAATGCCCGTGCCGACCTTGGGGACTTGGGACGTGAGGGTGCGAATCAGCGTCCAGCCGGCTGGGTGGAGCATCCCCGTCCGCAACTAAAGCATTAATCACTGCTGGGCGCGACAATGTCCGGCAGTGATTGTGGCGGTACCGCTGCCTGCCGAAGCAAACTGAGGTTCTCGCCGAAATTGCGGCGGGAAAGAGCGGCGCCAGCGTTGCCGGAGTTGTGGATACGACTAATTTGAAGCGCGTATCGTTGGCACCGGCCCACAACGCGGTCTTGCCCAGGCGGCTGTGCCCGACGATGGCCAGTTGACCGGCATTCACAAGGGCAATTTTTCTAGTGCATCGGCAATCCGGGAGTACCCCCAGGCCCAGGCGCCGATCGCACCGATATGCCGGCGATGTCCAGACTTGATCTCCGTCAGCGATACTTCACTGGCCGGCCGCAAATCATCATAGAACAGACTGAAAATGCTTTTCCGGAAGCCCTCCTGGTTGTAGGGGAAGACCTCTCCATAGCAGACTGTGGCAATAGCGTATCCCCGTTTGACCGCGGCTGTAAAGCAGTCCACCATGGTATTCCGGTTCCGGGCATTGACGCCTAAGGACTTTTTTAGCTCCCGGAATTTATCTTTTTCGGAGCGGCAACTGGCAGTTATCCGCCAGCAGCCTTTTATGGCCTGGTGGGTTGTCGATTCCATCCATGATATCTCCGACAGATTGAACAGTGTCGACAACAAGCGGGCAGGGTGAGTCATAAGCCAAATAAACGGTCTGTCCCGGGCTGGGACCGGGGCTGCTGCTGTCATTTTCGGGAAAACTTCAGAAAACATCTTCTGTCTGGTGGTTTTTCTGATTTATTTCCCTATAGTAATGTCATGGTGTATGGCGAGGGTGGTGAAAGTTTACCCTCAATCAGTAACATGTCCCTGAAACTTAATGGAATGAACCGGATGCATAACCAGCGTTATGACGAAAGAAAAATGAGCAAGCATGTGTGCAATTCATTGCTGACGGGTTTTATTTCTGCAGGGAAAATTCAGCCGCTGAATTTGTCCCTGTACCCCCGGAAATGCCAACTCTGGCTTTGCCTGCTGCTGTTGGGGGCAGCAATATCCGTCAGGGGCGCAGCGCTCCAAGGCGATGCCAGACCTCCGCGCTCAATCAGTATCGGTGCGGAGGCTATGGTGGAAATTCCTTTCGGGCAAGCCGGGGAGTTGGAAATCGTGCTCAGTACGACGGCAGCCACAATGACCCGCTTCGCCGCCGTGGAGCTGCAGCAGCTGCTGTCCCGGAAGCTCGGCAGCGAGCCGCCGATAGTCGCACAGCCTTCTGCCGGTAAATGCTCTATTATTCTGGGAATCAACGAGTATTCACAGGCCGCCGGGATTGACGCGGACAGCCTCTGCCGGGATGCCTTCATCATCAGGACCGTGGGCAAGAAAATCCATATCCTGGGTCGCGATGATGCACAGTACGATCAATTCGCAGCCGTGAAGCGTGCCAGCGGTTGGCAGTTTCATTATGAAAAGGGGACGCTGTTCGGAGTCTATGACTTCCTGGAGCGATTCGCCGAGGCTAGGTTTTTCTTTTATGACCAGGGGACTATTGTGCCGCCTGGACCGTTGCGCATCCCGGCCATCGATATCTATGACCGGCCGGATTTTGAAGTGCGGCAGGTGCAAATCTACCAGGGAGAGCATTTCGAGGGCGATAACGGCGTTCTGGCGCGCAATATGGATTACCTGCGGCAGCGCTTCGGGACCCAGTACGTACCCTGCTGCCACGGCCTTGGCGGACTGGGATATTTCCAGCGCTTCGGGCAGAGCCACCCGGAATATTTCGCCCTGGACAAGACCGGCGAGCGGGTGAATGCTCCGCGCAGCGGCGTCTGGCATTCGCATTTCTGCTACACCAGCGCGGTCAAGGAGGAAATCTATCAGGACGCCCGCTCTTGTCTGCTCAATGAGCCGGCCAGCCAGCGCGGCATTATCACCCCTTATGGCAAAGTCGGCTGGGACCCGACCGCGCAGGCTCCCGGCTCCGTATTCTGTGCCATGCCGGGGGATAGTTTTTTTCGCTGCCAGTGCGAGAACTGCCGTCCGTATATGCAGGATGAGCGGAGTATCTCTGATTTCTACTGGGGCTTCGTCTTTGATCTGGCGGAACGTCTGCAGAGTGAGGGCATTCCCGGGTTGGTGACCAATATGTCTTATCCACCGTACCGCCTGATTCCTAGCAATCGCAGCATGCCCGCCAATGTCTATGTCATGACCGCGACCCGTGGGCCCTGGAATGAACGCTACCCCGAGATGCAGGCCGCCGATACCGCCCGGGTCCGCGCCTGGGTGGAATACGGCCAGCGCAAGACCTGGCTGTGGAATTACGCCAATAAATTCGGCAGCTGTGATTTCCCGGGCATTCCCCACACCACTCCGAAGGCCCTGGGCAAGTACTACCAGGATGTCTCGCCACTGATCTTCGGCGCTTTTCTGGAAAGCGAAACCGACTGCTATCAGTTTAATTTTCTGAACTACTATGTGTTCAGCAAGGTCGCCTGGGACAACCGCTGCGATGTCAATGCCCTGCTGCAGGATTATTATCAGCGGCTGTTCGGTGTTGCAGCGCAGCCGCTGCGGCAGTTCTTCGAGCGGCTGGAGCACCTGTGGCTGGAACGGGTGCTGAAGGAGCCGGTGGTGACTGAGCTGGGCCCCAGCAGCGTGACCGCCAGCACCCACGAATGCTGGAAGGATATCTATTCGCGCCCTGAACGCGAAGCGCTGGCCGGGCTGTTCCGGCAGGCCGAGGCGCTGGCGGCAGAGACCACGGCTGAACTCCGCCGGGTCAAACTGTTCCGGGAGCTGTTTCTGCAGCCCCTGCTGCAGCAGGGCGAACGGTATGAGCAGCAGACCGACGGGGTGGCGAATTTCCGGACCCAAGCCCGGGTCCTGGGACCAGGCGAGACGCCGGTTCTGGATGGCCGGCCGGAGGAGAAAATATGGCAGGACTCGGGGGTATATCTGCAGAGTATGGGGGCAGCAGGCAGTGACTCCTCCCGGGTGATGATTGCTGTAGATGCGTCACATCTGTACCTGGCAGCGTTTTTTGCCGAGCCCGACCTGGCAGCCGTGCTGGCACCGGAACGCCAAGCCGACGACCCGGAGGTCTGGCGGGACAACGGCTGGGAGGTGTTTCTGAATCCCGACTGCTCGCGGAAAAATTATTACCAGCTGATTATGAGTTCTGCTGGTCAGCTGCGGGCGTTTTATTACGATCAGGTCGGTCTGAGCCGTCCGGCGAGCAAGGTCTGGGATTCCGGGGCCAGGTACGAGGTCACCTTGGGGGAGTCATCCTGGCAGGCCGAGCTGTGCATACCGCTGTCGGCCCTGGGGGTGAGCAGCCCGGAACGGATGGTGGCGAATTTCACCCGCAACCAAGTGCGGCGGGGCTTTCCAGAACAGCGCTACAGCTGGTCGCCGTTTCTGAATCGCAGCCTGGTGGCACCGTACCATGACTGCGACAATTTCGGCATGCTCGAATGCACGGTTGCACAGAGCGCTAATCTCGTCCAGGATGGTGATTTCAGTGACCCGCGCCGGGAGAGCATCTTCTGGGGGAAATGGTGGTCAAAGGCGGATGAGGGCAGCATTTCCTACGATACGAATTCTTTTATCAGCGGCTTTCGCTCGCTGTGTCTGAGCAGCAGCGGGAAGACTGTGGCGATGCGGCAGGCTCTGCCCGGACTGGTGGCCGGCCGGAAATACCGGGTCAGCTATTTTGTCCGCCTGGAGGACGTCCAGCCCCGGGGGCGATTTCCCGGGGTGGTGGTGAATGTCATGGATGACCACAACCGCTGGTTCCCGCGAAAATGGCTCTCCGGGGATGTCTCCTGGACGTATCAGTCTGCGGAATTCACTGCTGGTCCCGGTACCAATCAAGGCCAGCACCAATCCTATATGATCCTGTATTTATTTGATTCGAGCGGCAAGGCCTGGTTTGATGAGATTAAAATCAACGAGATTCCGTGACGGTGCTGCAACCTGAGGGGTGCGGTTGCTCTACCTGAGTCTGCTGGTTTTCCCGCACATCGATTTCCCAGTCCAGGGCGGCATCGAGCACCAGTGCGATGATCCAGCTGGTATCCCAGGGGTTGTATCCGCCCAGGCAATTCATCTGGTAGGCATTGTTCTGGTTGAAGCCGTACTGCCGGAAGTAGCGCCGGTACGGCTCGGGATATTTCTCCTGGCGCAGGGTATATACCCAGTTGGTCTGGAAGAATTGCTCACCCTGGCGTCCGGGAGTGGGGAACATCCAGTCGCCGGCGCCGCTGGAAATGCCGTGGCTCCAGGCCTGAAATACTGCCTCGCCCATTTTGCGGATGCGTTCGTTGCCGCAGTCGCGCCCGAAGCGGTAGAACTCCCAGGCCGGAAAAAAGACATCGAGGTGCTGATTCTCGACGCTGACTGTAGGCCAGCCAGTGGTCTTGAAACCGTGCCGGGCGCAGATGCTGTCTGGCCGCAGTGGTACATCCCAGAAATAGACCCAGGTCAGCAGCCAGTCTGCGGTTACTTCGGCATAGGTCCGCCAATGTGAGTCTCCGGTCAGGCGCCAGGCCTCGGCTGCAGCGACAAAGAAGGGAATGCCGGCTTCTTTGTCCTCGCAGCCGGAGTCCAGGGTTGAACAGGCGAAGGGATGTTCGAAGCTGTTGCCGCCAAGGTTCCAGAAACGCTCCAGGAAGTCCTCTGCTGCGAGACGGTATTTGCGTTCACCGGTCAATTGGAACAGCCCCCAGATGGCCTGCAGGTAGCTGGTGCCGGCTGAGGTGGCTTGGTTGTTTGTCGCCTGCCCCGAGGCATCCCAGTATTTGGGCGGGACACCTGCCGGCAGGCAGTGCGCGAGCATGAATTCAACGCCATTGCGCAGTGCGTCCTGGTATCCGGGCGGACAGTCCAGCCCAGACTTGCGGCAATACAGCAGAATCCGGGCCAGGTCAGCATAAGTCTCCCCCAGGGCTCGGCTGGAGAATCCGGTTCCCTCGCTGATGCACCATTTATCCTCCTCCAGGTAGTAGTAGTTGCGGCGCAGTCCCGGCAGAGGTTGGTTGTCGCTGTTCAGGAAGAAGTCCAGGCAGCGAAAGGCCCGGTCTATGCCCTCGGGTCTGTTGCTGAGCCTGGCGTAGCGCAAGTCGCAGTAGGCCAGGCGCAGCGCCTGCCCGGTCCAGCCGTAGAGGAAAAATGGTGGGCGGCGGTAGATATTATCAGGCATGCAGGCCAGGTATCCGTCTCCGGCCCAGCGTTCTCGCAGGGCGGCCATTTTCCGTTCGATCATTTCATGGCGGTCGAGTACGGGTGTGGCTTTTGGTTTCAGCAATGTGAAGCTGCTTTGGGCCAGGTCTCGGAACCCCCAGCCGGGTTTATCACAGGTGCCCCAGTTCCAGGCAAAGGATTTCTGCAGGACGTCTCCGGGGGCAAGATTTTGGTATCCGGCGTTGCAGTCCCGGACCTCGCCTTTGTAGCTGTAGACCTTGTCGTGCTGGCCATTGAAGGCCAGGGCACCGCTGCAAAGAGTCAGTTCGCAGTACTGTGAGGAGGGGCGTTCCGCTCCCAGCGACCATTGTCCGCCGGGCAGCAGCAGCCAGGTGAAAAACACTCCGTCCCATTCGGCATTGGCAGCGGGGATTGGCAGGCGCGATTCCTCCAGCACCAGGGCTGCGCCGGCAGAGGGCGGGAAATGCGGTGCCAGACGTTCCGCCGGGGTGGAGGGGTTGTCGTTGTACAGCGACATGGGGATGGTCAGGCGAGTTGGGGCGGGCAGGCTGAGCACCAGTCCCAGGACAGCATCGTTCAGGGGCTCCAGGATGTTCCAGGTGGCCTGAATCAGAAATAGTCCATCCTGGCGGCTGAAATGCAGTTCCAGAGCATATTGGGGAGTACGCAGCTGCAGCAGGAAGGCGGCATCCTGCTGTACCGGCGTGATCTGCAGTTCTTCCGTTTTCCGGAGTTGCCAGGGCTGGGTGCAGGAGTGGCGCAGGAGGTCCTGCAGGGGGACAAGCAGGTCTACACCGTCTCCCTGGCAGAAAAGGGCCTGCTGTTCCGGCAGATAGGACAACATTCAGTTCTCGATACGGAGGGAAAACGGCATGTTCAGACCTTTCTTGGCTAGTCGGAGCGGTTGCGACTCGATCATTGCGAGCAGGTGGTTCAGAGGGCAAGTCGGAAGGGTTTGGACAGCCTGAGGGTGCGTTCTGCGGGCTGGTACCATCCTTGAGGAAAGAATTCATTGCTGTGGATATAGCATTGTACGCGTACTTCCGGGCTGCCCTCGGTGAAAGTAAGGAGCCGGCTTTTGGGAGGATTGGGGTGGTTGATGACGCCGTGGTGCCGGGTCAGGGCGGCGGCATTTATAAAATGGGTTCCCCATTTGCTTTCCACATGTGAGCGTCCGCGGATGACCGTGTCGGGTCCAGCGTGAGTGTGCCCGCCAAGCCAGAGGTCGACCGCGCCGGGGTGCTCGGACAGGAAGTGTTCGAAAGCTCCGGAATCCGGCTTGCTGTCCACGAAGTAGAGAAATGAGGCCCCTTGGGGTGTCCCCAGCGGTTTGTAGCCGTGAAAGCCGCTGCACCAGTTCCCGTTTGCGTCCTTGTTCATCCCTTCCCAGGGGCCGGAAGCGACGGTGGTTTCTTTCAGCATATAGTGGTGAGCGCTGATGATGATTTCATCCGGGTGTTCCTGGACCATCTTCTGCCACCAGGCAAAGGTTTCGCCGGAGACCACGCCGCCCGGATTTCCGCCCAGGTCGCCCCGTCCCAGGCTCTGGCTGGGTTCGTTGATGTCGCTCAGCATCAGGAAGAGGATATTTCCGGTCTGGAATGAATATCGTTCCCAGGTGCCGGTGACGGGGTATGGACGGCGTGTATGATTGACGCGTGAGAAGGCGGTGTTTTCCCCCAGTGGGTCGACCCATTTCTGCCACCACCAGGCAGGCGGTTCCTGCAAGCCACTGCGGTCGTGATTGCCGCAGATGTTGTAGATGGCTTCGCGGGGATGGTTTTGCAGCACGCTGAATTGCCGGACGACTTCCTCTCCTTCGCTGTCCTGGGGGACCGCTTGTCCGCCGGACAAATCGCCGATCTCGATGGCGATATCCCAGTCAAAAGCAGGTCCGCCGTGTGCTCCTCCTGTTTCAGAGGTCTGCAAAGCCTCTGCCAGGCTTTGCCGGCCTTTTTTTAGATCGGTGCCGACATGCGCATCACCAAAAATCCAGACTTTGAATGGCCTTGCAGTCATCATATTCTCCCGGTTACCTTTGATCGCATGTACTATTCCGGGAGCCTGCAAGGATCCATGCAGGATGCTTTCCCCCGTGGGTACGACGAAGGCACTCAGCTGAACCCGGTGTTAATAGGCGGGCGAGAATGAGCCCGGAAAATAGTGTACACCCTGGGGGAGAAAAATCAAGCGATGAGGTGAGTGCTTCGGAAAAAATGCTGCGTGGGGCGGGTGGTTATTCCAAGTCCAGGCAGGAGAATTGTGCCGTCTGTCCGGACGGTCTGCGGCAGCGGTAGAAGGTGGCGTTGTCTGAGAGCACAGTGGTTTCGCCGGTAGTGAGCGGTTGCAGGACGATTTCCAGTAGCTGCTCGCTGCCGGGGGGGACAGTGGTGAACAGCCATTTAATTTCCCGT
>JAAYYJ010000018.1 GCA_012515455.1 Oligosphaeraceae bacterium | reverse complement strand
ACCCGGCTTTGCAGATACAGGCGGCCATAGTATTGTGCCACTGGTCCTCGGCGGTCACCTTGGGCCAGTTTTGGCGCAGCTGCAGATACGCATCAATCAGCTTGTCGATCGGGTTGTCGCAGTTCCAGGGCTGGGAGGAATGCCCGCCCCGCCCCCGGGCCACCAGCTCCACAATCTGAATACCCTTCTGGGCAATGGCGATATTGCAACTGGGGCCATCCATGACAATCGCCAGCTTGCGGGCCTCATAGCCCAGCTCGATCATTTTGGCGGTGGTGTACCCCCCCAGTTCCTCGTCGGCGGAAAAAATGGCCCCCACAGAACTCTGGCCCAGTTTCTGGCACAGTACGTTGGCAATGCAGACCGCGCAACCCAGGTCGTCATCGACCCCGCGCGCAAAGATGCGGCCCTTCTCGATCCGCGGGGTGAACTGCGAGTCTTCTGCCGGGACCACATCCAGATGGGCATTCAGCAGCACATCCTGGACCTTGCCCGGGCGGGTCGAGGCATACAGAAGCTGATTTTCACCGACCTTCTCAAGCACACAATGCACACCCTGCGCCTGGAGAAAATCCCGCATCACCAGCATTGCCGCATTTACCGCCGGGAGGTCACTGCTGACCGGCCGGCACGCCACCAGTTCCTGCAAAAGGTCCAAGTTGCTTTTCATGTGTATCCTATGTATCTTAATTTTATTGGCGTCGAATTACTCTGCCTTGACTGGGCGGAGAATACTTTTAAGTTAATCGTCGTTTCCGTAAAAGCAACTCCGGATCGCTGGCAGATAAAAATTTCCGGGATATATTTATGCATCTTTCGCGCGCTGTCGATCAGCATTTTGAGAAACCAGCAGAAAAGGGTGTGAGTATGGCGTTGAAGGTCTGGCTGTCGGAAAATTCCCGCCGTTATTATCCTGAATCAGAGGCACAGCAGTGCCGTTCTTTGCGCCTGGACACTGCGCTCAATGAGCGGAGCAGCTTCCAGGTGCTGCTCCGCCAGGACAGTCCGGTGCCGCAGAAGGTCAGCGTCGCTGTCCAGGGACCGTCCGGATGGCAGGTGCGCGTCCGGCGCGTGGGCTATATTCCGGTGGTGCATCTGAATACCTTCTCGGCACCAATCGCCGATGCGGACGTGGAGGGCCGCAGCCAGATTCCCGGTTATGTCCCCGACCCGCTGTTCGAGGAGCAGGAGATGCTTCTGCCCGGGCAGGAGACGCACGCCTTCTGGGTCAGCGTCCGCCCCGGCGACCAGGCGGCGGCGGGTGATTATGACCTGACCGTCAGCATCAGCCCGGAGCAAGGCCGGGTCCGCAAGCTCCACGCCCGGTTGCGCCTGCACCCGGTGCATCTGGAAGCGCGCCAGAATTTCAATATCACGCATTGGTTCTATGCTGATTCAATCTTCGCCTGGTATAAACTCCAGCCCTTCAGCGAAGAATTCTGGCGGCTGTGCGAAAAATTCATCGCCAATTATGCTGATCATGGCCTGGATACACTTTATGTGCCGGTCTTTACTCCGCCGCTGGACGGGGTAAAGCTTCCCACCCAGCTGCTCGGGGTGCAAAAAACCGGTCCCGATTCCTACCGTTTTGACTGGTCCGACGTCAAGCGCTGGATTGATCTGGCTCGCCGGCATGGCATCACTCATTTTGAATGGACCCACCCCTTTACCCAATGGGGGGTAGAACGCGCCATCCGCATCTACGCCGGCCAGGGTCAGGATGAGACCCTGCTCTGGCCCGCGGACACCAAGGCCACCTCCGCCACCTACCGTGCGTTCCTGGAACAGTACTTGCCGGAACTGCGGCGCTTCCTGGAGCAGGAGAAGATCTTCGAGAAATCCTTCTTCCATGTCTCGGACGAACCGCACGGCGAAGCGCACCTGCAGAATTACCGCCAGGCCAGGCAGCTGCTGCGGGACATCGCACCGTGGATGAAAACCATGGATGCTTTGACCGATATCAACTACGGACGGCTGAAAATCACCGACCTGCCGGTGCCCAGCATCTCCACCGCCTTGAACTTTATCCAGGAAGGACTGGACTGCTGGTGCTACTACTGCTGCGGGCCCCGGGGACCTTACCTGAATCGGCTATTGGATACACCGCTGGCCAAAATTGCCATGCATGGTTTTCTGTTCTATCGCTGGCCATTCCGAGGCTTCCTGCACTGGGGATACAACTACTGGTTCCGCAGCCAGACCCGTGAGCTGGTCGATGTCTACACCTGCCAGGATGGCGGGAAATGGCCCGGCTGGGCCTTCGGTGATACTACCATGGTATATCCGGGTCCGGACGGACCGCTGGACTCCATCAGGTGGGAAATCTTCGCTGAAGCGCTGCAGGACTATCAGCTGCTTCAGGCGGTGAATCTGGACCGCAATGACAAGATGCTGCAGGCCTTGCACAGTTTCGCCGATTTCCCCAAGCATGCCTCCTGGCGGCGGAATGTCCGCCGGCGCCTGCTGCAATCCCTCCGCTCGTAGCTGTTGCGTTGCCTGACCGCCAGTCAAAAATCACCATTCCAGGTTCATAACTGATGCAGACACCTGTTATTTCCCATTTCTCTGCCAATCTTGGCGCGCTGTTCCTGGCCTTCCTTTTAGCCGGCTGCATCAGCAGTCGCCCGCCGGAACCAGCAGTCCCGGCCCCACCGCCGCCGGCAGTGCTGGCCTTGCTTGAGCCGGTGCCCGACCCGCTGGAAGGCTGCAACCGCTCGGTGCAGGTCTTCAATCAAATGCTGCTGACCCATTTGATCCGGCCGTTCAGCCAGGCCTATAATTTTATCCTGCCGGAGTTCACCCGGGAGAGCATCACGCATGCCAGCGACAATCTGGGCTACCCGCGCCGGGCGGTGAACTGCCTGCTGCAGGGGAAATACTCGGCATCCTGGGATGAGACCAGGCGCTTCGGGGTCAACAGCACCGTGGGCATCCTCGGACTGCGCGATCAGGCCAGCGCCTGGGGGATCCCGCGCCATAACGAAGACTTCGGCCAGACCTTCGCCGCTTACGGCTGGGGAGAGGGATTCTTTTTCAATCTGCCGTTGCTGGGACCCAGCAGCGGTCGGGATGTCCTGGGCAGAATCTGCGATTTCCCTTTCGATCTCGCCTTCTGGCTGTTCAGTGGCGACACCGCGATGGCGGTCAACGGCATCAGGAACGGCAATCAGTTTGCCGGACAAGCTGAGCCACTGCACCGCTTCTTCTCTTCCCAGTACGACAGCTATCCGCTGACCAAAACCTTCCATATCTGGCGTCGGAAAGCCCAGGCTGGCGATTATCAGCCACCGGACTGCCAGGGTGACCCGGATCAGTCGTTCGGGTACCTGCTTTTGCAGCCCCGCGACCCGGACTACGGCTTGCGGCGGGGCCGGAACCGCACGGTGCAAGTCGGCAACGCCACCAGTCGCATGCCCTACACCTGCTATCCGGTCAAAGAGGCCCGGGGCATTGTGGTCATCCTGCCCGGGCTGGGCGGACACCGTCTGTCCAATGGCGTAACCGCATTGGCCGAACTGCTCAATTCCGCCCAGCTGTCGGCCATTGCCATCAGCTCCAGCTTGGCGCCGGATTATTTCCTGCATCTGCCCGAAGCAGCACCGCCGGGATATTTTCTGCCGGACTGCCAGCAGATGGCGCTGGTACTCCAGGCCGTGCTGGCGGACTTCCGACAGAAATACGCGGCTGAAGCCCAGCCCTGTTCGCTGCTGGGGTTCTCACTGGGAGCACTGAATACGCTCTATCTGGCTGACTTGATCCGCCAGGGCGGGGCGGGGTCTTTGCAGTTCGAACGCTACCTGGCCATCAATCCGCCCAAGGATGTCTTTGCCGCACTGCAGTGCATCGACACTTTCTTCGCCCTGCCGGAACGCTGGCCGGAAGAGGAACAGCAGCGCTGGCTAGAGGAGATTTTCCTGAAGCTCGCCTCTGTGATGCAGAATGACAGCGCCCTTCAGGACAGCCGGCGCAGCCTCCCGTTCAGCCGGGAGGAATCGCAATTTCTGATCGGCCTGAATATGCGCCTGAATCTGGCCGAAGCCATGGTCGCTTCGCAAAAACAACTGCAGCAGAAGTGGCTGGTCAGTGACCCCGCCGCCTGCAATAAAAATGCATTATGGCGGGAGGCCCTGGCCACCAGCAGCCTGGATTACCTGCAGAAATCGCTGCTGCCCTTCTATCAGTCCAGCCACGCCGGGCAGCTCACGGTCGCGACGCTGAGACAGCAGTCGGACCTCGCCTTCCTGGAGAAGACCCTGCGTGACAACGAGCGGATAACGGTCTTCCACAACCGCAATGACTTCCTGGTCAACGACCAGCATCTGGAGTGGCTCCAGGAAATACTCGGCAACCGAGCCCGAATTTTTCCGGAAGGCGGCCACTTGGGCAATATGTACCGCCATGACTATCAGGCCCAGATTCTGCAGGTCCTGACTGAATGAAGAACAGCGCGTCAGAGACTGCATCTGAGTACACCCTCAGCGAGAGTGCACAGCCGGTGATCAGCGTCGAGGGGTCAGAGGTGGAAGGCACACCGGCGACTTTCAGCAATATTTTCGCTCTGGTGGGCGTCCTGCTGCTGGCCC
Organism: Oligosphaeraceae bacterium; assembly: GCA_012515455.1. Lineage (GTDB taxonomy): Bacteria > Verrucomicrobiota > Lentisphaeria > Oligosphaerales > Oligosphaeraceae > JAAZIZ01. Next base: position 12,512 of record JAAYYJ010000018.1, on the reverse strand, counting down.
AGATCATCCTGCTGTTGTTTATATTGCTGATCTGCCGTTGCGGGCAAGCCATCCAGCGCCACCGCCAGCGCCGCATGTCAGGCGGGAGCTCTGGCGAGCAGCCGTAGCGGTGCTGCCCGCCAGAGAGGTTCAGCGCAGTGCTCTGCTCTCTACTTGGCGGAAGTCGCGGTATTTATTCTGCAGCAGCGCAGCGCAGGCCCGGCCGGCTGCCTGTCCGGTATCCAGGCAGGTCCCCATAACCCGTACTGTGCCGTTAGCGCCGCGGTCGGAGGAGATACAACGTCCGGCGGCGATTACATTACGCAGTCCCTTCGGCAGCATTGACCGGTATGGGATGTGGTATGATCCGCCCCCGGGAATGGGTATGCGCACCTGATCGGTGCCGCGACCATGAATATCAACGTGGTGGCAACCGCAGGCAACCGCGTCATCGAAGCGCCGGGCCGCGAGCACGTCCTCCTGGGTCAAAGTGTATTCACCCTCAATGCGGCCACTCTCACGCACACCTATTTTATGCATTATTGAGCAGATGGATGCCTGGGCAAACCCCGGCAACAGCTCCTGGAACAGCCGGGCAGAATCCGCGACTTGGGCGGACAATTGCGGCAATGTCCCCGACAACGCCTCTTCGTCGGCACAATTAAGACCCGAGACCCTGGTCACATTCATGCAGACCTCGCGCCGTTTGCGCGAGGTCGGGGTGATAAAGGCCGCGGTACAAGGATGCAGCCGCCCGGAGGAGAGCGCCCCGGACAACAGCTGCGAATGACTGGACAGGGCCAGGTAGGGCAGCCCATTCCGGTACAAACGCAGCGCCGCCTCTGTCTGATCAGCAGGCAGCACCGGATTCTCGCATAAAATCGCCTCCTGGGGATGATCGCGGACATAGGACAGAATTTTTTCGAAATCCACCCCGCACATCCGGTACAGCAGGCTGACCGGCTGGAATTCCCGCTGCTCCGAGCCATATCGCACCACCGCGCCACACATTGCCGACAGGTGCCCGCCGCCAGTCGCATCGACCGCACAGGCGCAGCTGATCTGCCGCCGGCTGTTCTTGCCGTGCACAATCAACGAACGGACCGAGCCGTTTTCGACCTCCACGCCGGTTACCGCCGTGTTAAGCAACAGCCGGACGCCATAGCGTCGTAACAGCGCATACACTGCCAGACGCAATATTTCCGGGTCCAGGCAGAGTCCATGCACCGTGCGGTAATCGCACACCGGACCCAACCAGGCATCAGGATCAAGCTTCCGGCATTCGTGCTCCAGTTCAGTCAGAATTCCATACACACATTGCTCGCCTCTGGAAGTAAAAGCCCCCAGCACGGGCATACCGGAGAACAAATCTCCCCCCACGCCGCCCTCCATCTCAATCAATAACGTCTCCAGGCCCTCCCGGGCACTGGTCAGGGCGGCGGCAATACCAGCGGCGCCGCCACCGGCAACAATACAGTCCATACTTCTTCTCCCGGGACAGATTTGACCAGCGCTGGCAGCATTATGAGCTGGAGCGCTTCAGGTCGTTCTTGCGACGGTTCAGGGCTTGAAATTTCTGCAGCAGGGTCCGGCTCTGTTCCACATCCGCGCCGGTCAATTCCTGCTGCAGCTGCCGTAGCTGTTCCGTGACTTCCACCAGCAGCAGGCGGTTCTCGCAATCGCTTAGCGCCCGCTGCAGCGCTGTCAGCTTGTCATTTTTCTGTTCCGGGCTGCCTGAGTCCGGCATCAGATTGCGGTAGTTGGACTGGGCCAGCACCTGCCCGACTTCGGGATTGTTCACCAGGTCGCTCTCGGCCAGGCTTTGTCCAGCCAGGGACCATTCGCCCTGGTCGCAGGCCGCCAGAACGATATTGACCGCCTGCCCCAAAGGCGTATCCGGCAGCAGATGCAAGGCCTTGGACTGCAGCATCCGCTCGGCCAGGAACTCGAAGTGCAGTATCAGGTCCAGGATATTCGCCAGAATCGGCACCTGGACATCGGTGACCACGGGCAAGGGCAGGCTGAAGGGCGGCGGCACTGACTGCGAAGCGCGAGGAGCTCCGGGATGAGCATGGACGTCCTGGCGCAGTTCGGCCTGCTGGCGTTTGCGGAGATGGCCATTCAGGCTGTCCAGGAGGATATTCTCCGGCAGATGCAGCTGTGCCGCCAGCCATTGGCAGTGCGCCGTGCGGGCAATCTGGTCGGGCAGGGCGCTGATGCTGTGCAGGGTCTGCGAGACGATCGCACTCTTGCCCTCCGGCAGCCCCTGGTCGTGTTCCTGGCAGGCCATCCGGTAGATAAAGGGCACCGCCTCTTCGGCGACCGCCATGATCTGCTGCAGAGCCTCCGGGCCGCCGGTGCGGAAAATACTGTCGGGGTCCTCGTGTTCAGGCAGTATCACCACTGATACCTGCAGGTCGGCCGCCAGAAGCAGGTCGATAGTGCGCAGTGTGGCCTTGACGCCGGCCAGATCGCCATCGAAAGCCAGGCGCACGCATGCCGTCGAGCGTTTCAGCAACGCCGCATGCTGGGCGGTGAACGCTGTCCCCTGGGCGGCGACCGCCTGCTTCAGTCCGGCCCGGTGGCAGGCAATCACATCCATCTGGCCCTCGCAGACTAAAGCATGTCCCTTCTCCTTGAACTCGTTGCGGGCCAGATACAGCCCGTAGAGCAAAGACCCTTTCTGAAAAAACTCCGATTCCGGGCTGTTGACATATTTGGCCGCCTGCTCGCTCTTCTGCAGGACCCGGCCGCTGAAACCGACCACCCGCCCCAGTTCATCACAAATCGGGAACATCAGGCGGCCCCGGAAACGGTCGTAGCAGCGGTCCTGGCGCTCTTCTTTGCGGACAGACAGGCCCGTGTGGACCAGCAGTTCCTGCGAGAAGCCTTTGTGAAAGGCATAATTGCCCAGCGCATCCCAGCTGTCGGGCGCATAGCCCAGCCGGAATTTCTCCACCGTCTCCCAGTCCAGGCCGCGTTCCTGCAGGTACTGCCGGGCGGCCGCGCCTTCCGGCTGCTGCAGGCATTGCTGGAAGAAGGCGGCGGCTTCCTGCAGCAGGCGGCGGCCTTCCTCGCGCATGGTCCGGCGTCTGGCGGCCTCGCCGGAGTCCTCGCCGGGGTTCTTTCTGCCCTCCGGGATGATAATGCTGAGGCGGTTGGCCAGCCATTCTACCGCGCCGGGGAAATCGGTATTGACCATCTCCTGGACTAATTTGAACAGATTGCCGCTTTTCTTGCAGCCGAAGCAGTAAAATACCTGCCGTTCCTGGTTCAGTTTGAACGACGGTGTTTTTTCCTGATGGAAAGGGCAGCAGGCCCAGTAATCGGTCCCGCGCTTGCTGACGGTCGTGAACGCCCCGGCAATTTCCACGATATCCGCCTTCCGCCGGATTTCATCGATGATTTCGTCTGTGATATATTTGCCCATCAGACCATACCTGCGGCCGCGGCTAGCGCTTCATTCTCTGGGCCAGCTGGCCGACGCGCTTCTGCACCTGGAGATACAGCTCGCGGTTGTCCTGAATCCGGGCCGTGGCCATGAAATCCAGGTAATACCCCCGGGCTTTCCGGCTGTCATTCAGATAGAGATCATGCAGCACCGCCAAGTTCTGCAGCAGGCGCGGATCATGCGGTGACAGCCGCAAGGCCTGCTGGAAACAACGGTCGGCCTCCTGATAATCAGCCCGCTTCAAGGCCAGCATCCCCAGGTTGTTGTATACTTCCGGCCAATTCCGGTACGGCTTGTAAATGCGCAGCGGCTGGCTGTAGCGCATCCCCTGCTCCTGCAAATTGCTCTGCACACAGCAGCGGCTCAGCAACAACAGAATCGCGCCTTTCTGCGGCGCAGAGGGCGGCATCTGCTCCAGGGCTTTCTCCAGGACCGGGATCGCTTCCCGATACAGTTTGTTCTCGCATAAAGCCCAGCCGTACAACAGATTCGCAGCATAGGTGCCGGAATTCCGGCTGGCTTTCTCCAGATTGAACAGCGCCGCTGATTTGTAATTCGGGTCCGGCGACAGCATCATCTGGCAGTAGCCGTTCAGCAGCAGCACGTTGGTATCATTGGGCAGTGAGCGCAGGCAAATTTCGGAGTGAATCAGGCCATCACTCAGGCGCCCCTCCTGGATTGCCGTCAGGGCTTGTGACAGCTCGTGGTAGGCATCCGGAGGTGCACAGGAGGTCAGGAACAGCAGAAGCAGTAGCGGCAAATATGCGAGGCGGCGGTGTTTCATAGCCGTAAGTAATCCCGGTAGGAGGCTGTGGAGGCGGAGAGGGCAGCGCAACTGCAGGAGCGGTGGTCAGGCCGGCACCTCGGCCAGCATTTCCCGGGCATGCCGGCAGGCAGTAGCCGAGCTGCCGGAATCACCCAGCATCCGGACGATTTCCTGAACCCGGTCCTCGCCCTCCAGGCGGAGCATGGAGGCGTTGGTCCGGCCAGAGTTGATCTGCTTGCTGACCAGAAAATGCGCCTCGCCGGCGGCGGCGATGCGCGGCAAGTGAGTGATGCAGAAGACCTGATGCTGCCGTCCCAAAGTGCGCAGTTCGGCGGCCACATCAGCTGCGACGCGTCCGCCGATATTCGCATCAATCTCATCAAAAACCAGCACCGGCACCTGGTCGGCATCCGACAGAATGGTCTTAATCGCGAGCATCACCCGGGCGATCTCGCCGCTGCTGGCGATGCTGCGCAGGGGCTGCATCTCTTCGCCGACATTGGGGGCGAAGCAGAATTCGACCGCATCCGCGCCATCAGCGCCCGGAGAGGCTGGGCTCAGCATGACGGCAAAGCCTGCCCGGGTGAAGCCCAGGCGCTGCAGCTTCCCGGAGATTGCCGCAGACAAGCGCTCCCCCGACTGCTGCCGCAGAGCATGCAGTTTCTGGCACAGGGACAGGTGCCGTTTCTGCAGGACCTGCTCGCGCTCAGCCAGAGCCGTCAAGGCCTCCTGGCGGCCCTGCACCCGCGCTAAACGCCCGCGCAGGCGTTCGGCGCAGGACAGCACCTCGGCCAGCGTCGGACCGAATTTTCGTTTCAGGCGCTGCAGCAGCTCCAGGCGCGCCTCCATCTCCTGCAGGGCTTCCTCGTCCCAATCGAGCGAGTCGGCGTAATTATTCAGGTCGCTGGCGATTTCGCCCAAGTCATTCGAGAGCTCCTCCAGGCGTTCCTGGAAGGGCTCTCCTGCCGCGGGGTCGATTTGGGCCAGTTCCCGGATTTGGCGGATGGTCAGGGACAGCTGTTCCTGCAGCGAATTGTCGCCTTGGGCCAAGGTGTCGGCGCCCTGCCGGGCGATTTCGATCAGCCGGCGGGAGTGCGCCACGAGGCGATGCCGGGCCTGCAGCGGCTCTTCCTCATCAGCCTGAATCCCGGCCTGGTCGATCTCCTGCAGCTGAAATGCGAACAACTGCATTTCTTCCGCCGACAGATGGTCCTCCTGCAAGGCTTGCCGCTCCTGCCGCAGCTCCTGCAAGGCCGTCCAGGCCTGCCGGCATTCCTGCAGCGGCCCGGCCTGACCGGCAAACGAGTCGAGCAGTGCGAGCTGCCGCTTTGGCTGGAGCAGCGTCTGGCTGTCGTTGGGGCCATGGATATCGACCAGGAACTCGCCCAGGTCACGCAGATACGCGGCGGTCACGGGTGAGTTGTTCACAAACGCCCGGCTGCCAGTCTCGCTGATGACCCGGCGAATCAGCAGGCGCTGTTCTTCACACTGCCGCACGCCGCCGTCATCCAGAAGCAGCTGCAGCTGCTCCTGGACCTCAGGGGGGACCCGGTCCAGGCGGAAAATCCCGCTGATTTCGCAAGCCGCCGCACCCTTGCGGATGCTGCCCGACGACGCCCGCCCGCCGGCCAGCAGCTGCAGGGCGCCGATAATCAGCGATTTCCCCGCCCCGGTCTCACCCGTGACCGTATTCAATCCCGGCAGGAATTCCAAACTCAATTCTGCGACCAGAGCGAGATTCCGGATGTTCAGTGCTTCCAGCATGATCGTTACCGCGTCGGTCTCAAATTTCTACCACATCCCAGCCCTGCAATTTGGCAAAGATGGTCAGCAGGCGGCTGTTGATGCCATAGCAAAGAGCACTGTGATGGGTGCCGAAGTTCCGGCTGTACAGCTCCAGAAATTCCGGCAGGTTGCGGGCGGGCTTGAACCAGCCCATGACCGCGGTAGCAGCGACATCCGGCGGGGCGAAGCATACTCCCTTGCAGATCAGCAGGCGAAAGCGCTCATCTGCCAGCGGCGCCAGGTTGACGATGCTGGCCGGACCAGGCTTGTAGACCCCGTATGCCACCGCCGGCGCCGCCGTGGCACTGAAAGCATACTGTGCTTCCCGCAGACCGGGGCGGCCCTGGACGAGGTTTACATTCATTTCACCCATGTGACTGAGATACAGCATGTTATTCTGCCAGTCAGGGCAGAACATCTCGGTGAACGTAGTCTCGGGATGCAGTTTTGCCAACGCTCCCACCAGGGCTGCCGTCAGGACATCGCCCTCACCGGCATAGCCTATGCCCCGGGCCAGAGCCTTGGAGGCCTCCAGGAACGGCACCGTCTCCCAGCCGGCGGCCGCCGTGATGTCTCGAAAACACAGCGAGAAGGCGCTCAGTTTCTCCTGCTCCAGCCATTTGCGCACTCTCAGGCTGGCGCGCAGCGTGCGCTGATAGGCCGCGTGGTCCATAATGCCGAAATCGAAGCGTTCCCGGTCGGCGGTCTCCTCGGCCGCCAGCTCCCCGGCTGCGAGCGGAGCCGAGAAGTTTTCCGGGAATTGCCGTACTTTAATGCCGAGGAGTCGTTCCAGGTCGGCAAAGGGGAGGAAGAAGTCACCCATACCGGCGAACGGCTGCCCCAGCAATCCCACCCGGCTCTGGCGGAAATTCCGCACCAGGGCCGCGGCCTGCAATCCCTCCAGAGCCCGCGCGAAGATATCACTGTGCTGCCAATGCCCGGCATAGAGCAGGAATTCCTTCTTGCGCCGGCCGAGCATATTGGCCAGGTCCTGCACGCCGTGGATGCCGTGATTGGCCATGGTCTTGCCGGCGGGGGCGAAATTGAAGTCATAAGCCGGGGTCGTGTCCAGCAGCAGCAGAGGCAGTTCGCTGGCCGCCAGCGCATCCGCGGCCTCCAGGGAAGGCGAGTAGGCCAGATGCAGGGTCACCACCGCTGTAACCCCGGCCGCAGTAAAAGACGACAGTGCGGCTGTGACCTCCGCCTGGCGGCAGCAAACCGGTGCCTTGAGCACCTCCACCTGGCGCTGCGTGAACTGCCCGGCGATGGTATCCACAAACGGTTCCAGAGTGGGCCGGATTTCCGGCTTGACCTCGTCGTACAGCTGCAGATATAAGGGCAGCAGGCCGATTTTCAACTGTTGCATAGCGTTCTTATCCTCCGCTGCCAGGGAGCGGTTGCGTCTCAATGTTTGATGAAGGTGGCCTCGCGCAACGTCTGCAGCTGGGGGGCGAATTCCGCGGCTTGTTCCAGTCTGCCCTGCTCAAAGAGTTTCAGCCAAGTCCCGACCAGCTCGCAATGGGCTTCGCAGGTAAAGATATTGCGCAAGGGCATCAGCGACTTCTTTTTCTCCGGGTTGCTGAAATCCTCGAGGCACCAGTTGGCAGTGGCAATAACCTTGGCCACGTAATTGTTCGGGCCCGCTGCCCAGGCTTCATGGAAGCGCATGATCTCATCCCAGTCCGATAGCGGTGCGGAAATCTTGGCCAGATGCTGCAGGAAGCCCTCTTTTTCCGCCCCTTCCAGCAATTCCACCCGGGTGGCATCCAAGCCGAAATGGACCGGTATGGCCTCGATGCTGAAGGCGCCCTTGCGATCCACCTGGAAGCGGGCCATATAGCCGGTGTACCAGAAGCTCTTGGAGTCGTAGGTATCGGTCCACACATTGGGGAAATAGAAATTCCCCAGGCTGTAGACGATGGGCTTGCCGTGCCAGGTCTCGATCCCTTGCGGGCAATGGGTATGGATATTGATCACGATATCCGCGCCGGCATCGACGAAGGCCCGGCACATGTTCACGACCCTGGGGCTGGGCACCGGGTTGGTCTCGTTTCCGCCATGGATGACCACCACACAGGTATCCACTTTGGGGCTCAGTTCCTGAATCTGACCCAGGTTGTAGAAGGGTGACAGTGAATTCGCTCCGGCCTGGTCCCGCAAGGCGCCGCCGAATTCATTCTCAGCCACGTTGATCACCCCGATCTTGAAGCCGCACTTGGTAAAAATCAAGGGCTCCCGGGCCGTTGCCAAATCCTTGCCCGCCCCCACCGTCTGGAAGCCGTGCTGCTGCAGGATGGCAATGGTCTCCACTACGGGTTCCGGGCCGAAATCGCCAGTATGGTTGTTGGCCAGCAAGGCCACATCACCGCCCCAGCTGTGCATAATCTCTATCGACTCCGGGCAGCATTTCAGGTTCGGACCGCTCTTGCAGATCGGCGTGTCGGCAGTGGTCAGCGGGGTCTCGAACTGAATGAACGATACGTCGGCCGAACGCAGCACGCCCTGCAGAGGTTCCAGAATCGACGCCCCTTTGCCCTCCGCGAGCAACTTCTCGGGAATCGGGCCGCGGGGACAAAAATCGCCGGCGAACAGAAAAGACAGCTGCTCAGTGCCTTCCGGCTTGCGGATCATCTGCTTGCCACTCTTGTCAAAACTCATCGGAATTTCCTTGCTTTAGGGTGGGATATCATGGGCTGCAATGCATAAAACATGCCAGAAACAGGCGGTCGGGGGAAAGGCGGGGCTAGAGCGAGAGACCGAGCTCCTCGTCCAGGTTGTCCAAAGTAGTTTTCTCTTCCTTGGCCATGCTCTTGGGCATCTTGTAGGTCGGCAAATAACGATAATAGACCTGCAGGCTCAAGCAGCACAAGGCGGTATTGTACCAAGGAGCATAAGTGCCGGTCTCCGCTTTCGCGCCTTTGGGGCCGGCTTCAGACCCACCGGTGCATCCCAATGGCCGTCTTCCTTCTGGTTCTGGACCAGCATGGGCGCAAATTTCTCATTCCATTTCCGCCACGAGCTCTGCCCGGTATGGAACATCACCTGGGTCTCATAATACCAGCAGTACATCAGCTGGCCGGTGGAACCGGCAGTGGCCTTGGGGTCGGTCCAGATGATGGTGGGCAGATGGGTGTCAGTAATCAGTTTGGAAACCGCCTTTACTTCCCGGCTGCTGCCCTCGCCCAGCAGCTGCAGGCACAGCGCGCCTGCACCCTGCATGCCCCAGCTGCCGCCACCAGGAGAAGAATACCCCATCGGACGGGTTGCGTTGGTTTTCGAATAAGCGACATTCTTGATGAAACTGATGGCTTTTTCAATCGCCGCATCCAGTCCGGACACACTGGCGCCGGAGACGAAGCCGGCTTTCATAGCTTGGAACTGCCAGCCGGCCACCGAGAGGTCCCAGCGGGCGCCCTGGGCGTAACTGTAGTCGTAGCCGCCGCTCTTCTGCTGACCCTCAACCACCAGGGACAGCGCTTTGTCCATGGCCGGCTTCAGATTCGGCAGTTTGGTCATGCCGTAGGCCTCCGACAGCGCGTAGGCTACGATGCCATTGGTATAGGGCTCGATTTTCTTCTTGCCGCTGGTGGTCTCAGGCAAAGCCGCGGTGTGACTGATCAGGTACTGCATCGCATTCTGGACCGTCCGACCGTACTCCTCGCTGGTCGGAGTCTCACCATGAGCCAGGAAAGACAGCAGGCACAAGCCGGTCATGGCTGGACGCTGGCTGGGGGCCCAGGAGCCATCCGCGTTCTGGGTCTTCTTCAGCCACTGCAAGGCCTTTACCACCGCCCGTTCAGTCGCGTCGTTGCCGCCAAAGCGCCGGCGCTGCTGGGTGCGCCCCTCGTTGGAGCGCCCGCCGTACAGCGAAGACAGCTTCAACGGCGAGTCATTGGCCCGGATATCCAGCACATCGGAGAAATTCATCGCATCATCGGTGGAGGCCATCCTGTCGCTGAAGTCATCCACTGAGGCCACATCGGTCACTTGCGCGTCACTGACGATATCGGGACGCTCGACCGTGGGCACGACTTCCTCCGCGACCTCTTCGAGTTTCTCGAGCTTCTCCAGCTCTTTCTGGTCCAGCTCTTTAACTTCCAGTTCCTTCATCTCCAGTTCAATGGAGGCGCGGGTGACCGTAGCATCCGCTTCATAGAATAAAATCACCGAGCCCATGACCAGCACATGCAGCACCAGGGAAATAATGGGCCCGATCATGCTCTCGACCATCTTCCGATGCTGGTATTCCGCCAATATTGCTTCGGGATCAAAGGTCTGAGAGGGGACTGGCTCTAAATTTGTATCCATAAGCTGTATCTCCTGTCATGTCTTGGCCCAGGGCCGCGGGCTGAAAACGTTCTGATAATATAATTGCCCTTGATGCCTTTGCAAAAAGTACAGCCCGGGAAGAACTTTTCGGCGGCTCCGCCGCTGTTCCAAGGCCGGGCAGCAGGAAAATCCCGACTGCGGCAACAGCCCGGGCCGGGCGGCGGCGGGGGGGGTCAGCGCCGGGCGGCGGATTTGCCGTATTTCGAGGCCGGTGTGGCACGCGAGAAGGCCCAGCTGCGAATAGCCTTGATTTGGGTCTCCATGGTGTCCGAGAGCGGCACGATGCGGGAAATCACGTTGCTGAGGTCTCGCTGATTGAAGGTCCGCTGTTCATAGAAGGCATCGGTGCGGGCAGAAATCACCGCCTGCTCGATTTCCGCGCCGTTCCAGCCCTCGCTCAGTACCTGCAGCATCTTGAAATCAAACTCCTCCAAGTTAGCGCCATTGCGGGCGAGATGGATGCGGAAGATTTCCTCCCGTTCCGGGGCTGTGGGCAGGTCGCAGAAGAATACTTCATCGAAGCGGCCTTTGCGCAGGACCTCTGCCGGCAGGGCCTGAATCTTGTTCGCCGTCGCGGCGATGAAAATCAGGGGCGGTTTTTCCTGCATCCAGGTCAGGAAGCTGGAGAAGATATGCGAAGCGACGCGCTGTCCTGACTCATCGAGTCCGAGGGCATTTTCGATTTCATCAATCCAGAGCACGGCCGGGGCCACTGCTTCGATGGTCTTCAGGGCCCGGTGGAACGCCTCCTCGGGGGTGCCGTACATGCCGGAAAACACCAGATTCATATCCAGCCGGAACATCGGGATGTTCCACAGCGCGGAGATGGTCTTCACGGCCAGGCTCTTACCACAGCCGCTGACCCCCATCATCAACAGGCCCTTGGGAATGGGCACTCCGGCCTCCAGGGCCTCACGGGAAAAAATCTTCTCCCGCCTCTTCAGCCAGCTCTTGAGATTGTCAAGGCCACCCAGAGAGTCGATATCCCAGCGCGGGGGCGAGAACTCCAGAAAACCGGATTTTTTGACCACACTTTTCTTTTCTGTGAAAATTTCATCCAGCAGCTCGTCCTTGCCGGCGGAGGTCCTGGTGCAGGCGCGTTGCAGGACGTAACGGATTTCATTCTCAGTCAGGCCCTTCAAGGCCAGGATAATTTCCCGGACCGCAGCCTCAGGGATGGCAGGATGGCTGTGGTCCTGGTTGAGTGCTTGCACCAGGCTGGCAATCTCCTCTTCATCGGGAGTGGAGATGTCAAGCAAATACATCTCCTTCTTCAGAGTTTCCGGGATATTCAGCTCGGCACACAACAAGACCAGGATGCGGTCTTGCTTGCTCTGGCCATCTAAAAAAGCTTCCCGCAACGCCCGTGCCACTTCCGGCTGGCCCAAGAACGGTGCCAGGTCCTTGAAGACCAGCAGGCCCCGTAAATCCTGGCTCACGACCAGCTGCAAGGCTGCCGCCGGCCCCTGGCTGTCCGGCTGCCCGTCCAGGCCCTTCAGGCAGGACCAGCAGCTGATTCTGGCCAGCCCCTGGTTTTCGGCGGCCTGCTGCAGTCCGCGCATAATACGTTCCTCTTCCGGACTGTGGATATATACCAGCGGATTATGCCCCGCCAAAGCCCCTTGCAATTGTTTAAGTATTTCTGACATCGTCTCAACCTGTCATTTTCAGTTGGGCGGCTCTGCCCCCAGGGTGTGATGGCCGGTCTGCAGAATTGAGCCCGGGCTGCGGGAGCTCTTAAAGCTGGGCCTTCTCTTCTGCGGTCAGCAACAGCCGCAGCTTGTTCTCGAGATTGTTACTGTCAGCAGTGTACACCAGCCGGCAGGCCAACTCGACGGCGACAATTGCCTGGCGGTACTCAACCGGCAGACGCTGCAGGCGTTCCGGAAAACGCTGCTTGAACAGCGCCGGCAGATGCGAAAGCAGCAGCTCGTCGCTGATGAAGCGGGGATTCCGGGTCAGGAACGCGGAAATCTCGACCTTGGCGGCATTGATTGCCCGGCTGAGCTTTTCGGTCAAATCGGTCAAAAACACCCCCGTGGTCTGGAATTGACTGTACAGCCATTCGGCTTCCTGGCTGGCCCGCCGCTGCAGGATCTCCATGATCTGACTGATCAGCTCGGCCTTATGGGCCTTGAATTCATCCTCCTCCAGCATCAGCCCGCTGATGATTTCATACGAAGAAGTGATCACGCCGCATTT
>JAAYYJ010000178.1 GCA_012515455.1 Oligosphaeraceae bacterium | reverse complement strand
ATGACGTTCATTCTTTGCTTCCATTCCTTTTCCCATTCTCTTGCATTAGCAAAACGCTTCAGGATGATGCCCGCCACCTTCTTTGCCCCTTTGTCACTCCAGCCATAAGCAATGTTTTTCAAACGCCTGGCCAGCTCCCTCATTACTCGCTCCACCATGGTCGATGCCTTGTGGGAAACCAGTCCCCACTTCAACCATCTTGTACTTTGTACCGTCAGCCAGGATTTCCAGTGGATAGGAGCCAATCACCTTTTCCGATACTTGTATTTCATCACAGTCCGTTTTCAGTATCCATTCATTGGCGGTGCGGTAAGGAAGTGAAATCTTTCCGTCGCGGGAAAGCTGGGCGACACCGCGGCGGTAGCTTGTCTCGCTGATGGTTTCGACTACCAGCTTCTCCAGTTCGTTCGTCTTGGTCTGGTGGTGTCTGAATTTGATCAACTTGAGTAGAGGCGCATGGGTTGCACCACATCTGCAGCATTTCACCAGTATGACGCGCATGGTGAACTCGCCCAGACTCGTGCGAATTCTGCGGCTGCGCCCGCCATTGAGCACCAGTTTACCGTCTCCACATTCGCAGCATGGAGTCCGACCGGCAAAAATCCTGTTCAATAAGACTTCTTGAATCAGACCAAGAATCAGTTTCAGCAATTCGGCGATGGCCTTGTGCTCAAAAGCATCTGCAACCTTCATGACCAATTCGTCGAAGGAAAAGTTGTCCTCTAAGTGGCAAAACACCAAATCCATGTTAATTTTTCCTTGCATCTGAATCTCCTTATTTGATTGAGTTTGGTACCTTTTTCAAAATAAGGATTCAGATGCACTTTGTCAAATATTAACTTCTATCACCGACTTTTGCACATTAACCAATTACCGGTTGGCCTCCCTAAGTTTCATCACCAATCTTTGTACATTAACAACAAATCTGTCAATGCGCCCAAAAACAGCCCCCGGCTCCAACCGGCAGCCGGTACTGCGTCGGCCTTGCCGCCGTGGTCCATCTCGGGGTCGCCGGGCTACCAGTCCCATCAGGCAGCACAGTTGACCAGTGCCGGTGGAGTCTTATTCGGCCACAGCCTGGGTGGGAGTAACGCTCTCGCCTGCCAATTCGACGACTGTCATCCCGGCGATGCGGATCAGTTCCCCGGCCGGCAGTTGATTCGCCCAGATGCGGATAGAGCTGTTGCCGGCGGTGTCCGGCACCGTGAAATCCAGGGTCTGGGTCTGCCAGTCCGTACTCTCCTCCGGCTTGGACGAATGATTCTTCCCATCGGCGGTCTTGACCCCCAGTGAGACTTGCCGCGGTAAATTGCTCTGCAGGCGGGCAGTGACCCGGTAGCGCTTCCCGGGAGTAAGCTTCAGACTGCTGGACAACAGCAGGTTGCCGCCACCGGCCTTGAAGCCGATGGCCAACGCCCCGGTAATCTCCGGATGCTCCAGACGTTCATACACTGCCTGACGACATTCTGCCGCCGGCAAATCTTTGTCCGCGGGTGCCATGGCCAAGCTCCAGCCTTTGGGCAGAACGGCCGCCTGGGCGCCGTCCGCGCTGCTTGCCTGAGCCTGGAAATCGCCGCCAGCGAGAAGATTCTCACCGAGTTCCTTCCAGATGACCTGGGGACGGACAATCACCTGGCCAGCCTCATCCAGCTCCTCTTCCAGAAGTTCCCGCAACGACACCGAGTCCAGCCAGGCGGCCTTGCCGGCATTGGTCTTGCTGCTCCAGACCCGCAGAGTGACCTTGCCGGAATGCGGCGGGGTCACAAAATCCACGCTCAGGCGCTGCCAGCCGGCTTTGTCCTCGGCCCGCACCTGATTACCTTTGCCGGCCCCGTCCAGAACCACCAGACGCAAATTCAGGGGCTCCTCGCCGCGAACCACGGCCTGGGCCCGGTAGCGCTTGCCCGCCTCCAACTGCACATCCTGGGACAGAGTCCAATTGCCGGAGACGCCCTGGTAGGCAATCTTCAAAGACTGGGTGCCGGTCTGGAAGTTCTCGCGGTCATAACTGATATGCCCCTCAGCCGGATCGATGGTTCTTTCATTTGAAGAGGTCATGCTGAGCTTCCAGCCGCGGTGCAGCGGGTTGTCCAGGGCGGCAATGCCCAGCTCAGCGCTGGCTGACTGCTCGGGATTCAGGGCCAGTTCGGGGCCGATAACCCGGAATTGCCGCAACGGCAGGAGCTTCCCGGACAATTCCATCCAGCGCAGGCTCTGGTCCTGGCTCAGTACGCAGAGGTACAGCGCTTCCCCCCGTACGACTTGCCGGCCCAGCCATTCCGGGCTGGGCTGGGGCAGGTCCTCATCAGCGGCCAAGCGCACTGCCGGCGGAAGATAGACATCGCTGCCGCTGGCCGGCTGCAGATTCGAGTCCAAGGCAATCGGATGTTCGACATTGATAAAACGGTTGCCCCGGATCAGCTCGCCTTGCCCCGGTGCCTGGCCGGAGAGTGCGAATCCCACCCTGGCATTGACAATCAGGTTGTTCATGAAGGTGTTTTCGTAGCCGCTGCGGACCACGAAGGCCTCATTGGGCATATCGTAGACCACATTGCCGGCCCACATCGATCGTCCGGCGTTGCATTCGAAGCCGAAGCTATCATCCTGCGCCAGAGCCCGTCCATCGACCACGTTGTTCATTACCGAGGCGAAGTGCTCCTTGCCGCCGGTCTTGATCTCGATGACCGAGCGCCAGCCGGAGTTGGTGCAGATATTCCCCTGCACGATGGCACGGTTCGCCTTGAGATAAATCGCGGCGCCGGCCAGCCGGCGGTGCTTCTGGGTTTCGGTGTCAATCCATATTCCGGACAACTCCTTGCCCTCGTCGTCCACCAACACCCGGCCAATCTCACCGGGGACCGGCTTGCCGCGGTTGACATCGCGCACGATATTGCCAATCACCGAGAGGTTATGGCCATAGATCAGAATGCCCTGGATGTAGGAATCTTTCAGGGTGGCCCGCTGGCCGCCGCCCAGCAGCTGGTTGTCCTGCACGATGGCATTGGGCAAATGGGTGGTGCAGCCATCGGCAATCTGCCCGGCCTTGCCCAGCATCATGCCCCGCCGACCGAAATTGCGGATGATATTGCCGCGGACCACGGCCCCGCCGGGCATCGGGCAATTCGCCATAATTGCCTCATCGCAGTTGACGAAAGTACTGTCGGTGACCTTCAGTTCACCGACTTCCAGAAAATAGAAACCGATGGCTTTCTCAACACAGTCGAAATAGCAATTGCTGACCTCAAGCCTAGCCACACCTTTTTTGTCGTCCCGCTTATGATAGCCATCGATGCCATTGAAGCCGTATACTGCGATATTGCGCATCACCAGCACCGGCAGATTGCGGTCATCACTGGCGTGGTTCAAATCAATCAAGCTGGGGCGGTCTTCAGTCAAAAAACCGCGGCTGCCGGTGGTGGAATTATTGCGCAGGGCCCCGGCTTTGCCGATTCCTTCCAGCAGCAGCAGCCCGGCCTGGTGCCGGATCAGGGTGGGCAAGGAGCCCACAAGCTCAGCACCGTTGCTGAAAATAATGGTCCGGTCCTGGTCGATGACCAGGGGGGCAGCCAGCTGGTGGATGCCTGGCAACAGAGTGACAAGTGGCTGCTCAGCCAACGCCGCCGCGACATCCTGCCCAGGACTGAGGCTGACGGAAGCAGTTAAGTGCTGCCAGACAAACAAACTGCAGAAAGCCAGGATAAATTTGCGCATCTTTTGTTTCCTGTTATGGGAAGTCAGTAAATCAATTGGTAACCAGGGCATAGGTGGACCAGGTCTCCGGAGTGATGTCCAAGGCACGCAGGCTTGAGGTATGACCGTCGACATAAAAGACATTCGCCCGACCGCCGTGCCGCATGTGCAGAGTCCGGTTGGCGCCGATGCCCAGGCCGCGCGGGCTGGTGTCGGACGGAGCACGGGTGACAATGTAATTCGCCTGATAGAGGTCCCGGGTGTGAATGCTGTCCCCGCCCAGCGGGGCTTGGGTGGCAATCCGGCCGTTCATCAGGGTCCGGGAGAGATTGTAGTAAGCCTCGCCGGTATACGCGCCCCGCACCCCCAGTTCGGGCAGCCCTCTTTGGATTCCATAACTGTAATTCCAAGTGTCCACCGTCGGTTGATACAAGGGACAGAGAAGCATCTTGAAACCATAATTGCTCCCACCCAGATAATTATAGGTGTACAGCATCCGTCCCCAGGAGTAATTTTTGCTGCCGTACGGGGTCAGCGGCGCGGGGAACAATTCATCGTAGTCGTCCGCATACAGGGACAGCGACACCACCGCGTTGCGCATGTTCGAGGCGCATTTGCTGGCCTGAGCCTTCTCCCGGGCCTTGCTCAAAGCCGGCAGCAGCATCGAGGCGAGCACAGCGATGATGGCAATCACCACCAGCAACTCTATCAAAGTGAATTTCTTCGTCATTTCATCCGCTCTCCATAGGTTAAATTCAGCAACCAGCCGGCAGAGCCGCCCTTCGGGATGATGGGGGGCGCGTTTCCTCTGCCTGATAACCGCCAATTGCTAAAGTCGTTAAAAGATAACGCTCGGGCAGCAGCAAAAATTGGTTATATGCAACTATGGCCTTGCGAATGGCTATTGGCGCAGATGCCCGTGCTGGCGCCGGTGCGGCAGAACCCAGCCTGCGCCGCCGGCCAGAAGCGCTAGTTGTTTATGCGGCCGCAAAAGGCCGCCGGGACGAATTTTTACCCCTGTGCGGTTTGGACTGCGGAGAAACTGGCACTACATTAACCGCACTGACCCGCAATTTTTAGTCGCGCAGGACCGCAGTTGGCACTGTTCCGGTTCCCGCGCAAGATACAAGGAGCCCCCGATGATGCGCACTTTCCTCTTGTTGACAATGTTTTTTTGCTTCCTTGCCCTGCCCCTGGCCCAAGGCGACACCTTGCGCGTCATCCTGGTCGGGCTGCCCGAGGGCAGTCTGGCAGAATGCGACGACAGCCAAGCCACGCTGCGATGGGACCGCCGCACCCCCGTCGCCAATCTGGAAATCCTTTGCCCCGCCCAACCGGAATGGCAGCAACTCACCCTCAAGGTCACCCCAGCCCAAAGCGGAAACACCACCCTGCGCCTGCGCTGCCAGGATGTCACCAACACCAGCTGGCTGCTGCTGGACAACCTGGCCGCCCGCGGCATCACCCTCCGCAATGGTGATTTCGAACTGCTGGACCCTAAAACAGTCTTACAGGACTGGAAATGCTCCAGCGTGAACCTCGTCGAAGCTCCTGATCTGGTCCAGAGCGGCAAGCGCGCCGCCCGCATCAGCTACCACCAGAACCTCTACCAGAAATTGGCGCTCCTGCAAGGACAATCTTTCGAACTCACGCTCTCCTTTCGCCTGGAAGTGCCTGTCACCCGCCCCCCCGCGACGGCGCCCGCCCCCGAGAGCGTTTTCGTGATACCTGAAGGCAGCAATGTCGTTTACGATCCCAATGCTCCCAACTCCCACCCGCTGATTGTCAGCACCGGCCGTCTGGACCTCCGCCCGACTTACGAAAACTGTTCCGTGTACATCAATGGCACCGCAGAGGAAAAAACCAATCCCCCCGAGGTCCGGCTCAGCTGGCGCCGCGCCGGTGACCAGGACTGGAAGGCTGCTCTGCCGCCCGTCTATGTCGGCCTGGAAAACGCCTGGCGGGGCTCGCTCTTCCAGCTCAGCGAAGACTGCCAGTACGAATTGCGGGTCGAGTTCTGGCAGAACGGCGCCCGGCTATCGGTCCTGGAGGAGGGGTTCCGGACCCGCAGCAGCAAGGTCAACATCGCGCGCACGGTGGTCCTGCCGCCCGGCGAAGCCGCGCTGGAAATCCAGTCCGGCCGTGACGATGCCTACGTGCGCTACACCAGCAACGGCGCCGTGCTCAAAGGGGTTCCGGGCAAGTCCCGCGCGGTGTTTTTCCTCCAGAACATCAGCAATGTCATCTTCGAAAACATGGTCCTGGATGCCAGCGGCTTCCAGGATGGCTTCCATGTCGACAATTGCCAGAATATCATTTTCCGCAATTGCGAAATTTATGGATTTGGGCGTCAGGGTGTGCGCCGCTATGAAAAAGGCGTCTCCCACATCGGGGGCATGTTCCTGGACAAGACTGCCAAAAAGGCCTTTTATGACGAGCAGGCTTTCCGTCTGATCCACACCCGCAACATCCTGATCGAACGTTGCCTGATGCATTCTCCTGCCTTCACTGCCAACCTCTGGGTGTTCTCCCATCCCTCGGGTGCAGCCTGCATCAAAGTGACCGACGCGGACAACACAGTGGTCCGCTTCAATGACTTCATCGGCCGCGACGGCGCCCGCTTCATCGATCACATCCAGGGGCCCAACAACGGCGCGTTCCGGGGCGGCTTCACCCGCGACGCCGACGTCTATGGGAACTTCTTCGCCTTTTCCAACGACGATGCGGCGGAAATGGAGGGCGGCTCCCTGAATATGCGCTTCTACAGCAACCGCATCGAAGGCACTCTGAGCGGCATCAGCACCGGCTGCTGCCTGATGGGCCCCAGTTATGTGATCGGCAATCTCCTGGCTCATCCCGGTGACGAAGCCGGGTTCTGGAGCGCGGCCCACAAGAACGGCGGCGGGGCGGACTTTCGGGCCCGCGGGCTCGTCTACATTCTGCATGACACCATGGCCAACAGCTGGCGCCCGGGGCGGGGGGCCATCGGTTCTTTCAGTCTTCCCGACCCGGACATCATGCCGCCGGTCAAAGGGATTTCCCGCAACAATATCCTGGTTGCCAGTGAGTCCATCTTTCAATTAAAGAGCTGGGACCAGTTCGGGACTGACTGCGATGGCGATCTGATGCACAACAGCAGCCCGCTGGCCGAGGCGGATTATGCGGAGATCAGGAAGCGCGGGCTAGAACCGAACGGTATCTTCGCCGCCGCCCTCTACACCAACGAAGATGCCGGCGATTTCCGCTTGCGGCCAGAGTCTCCGGGCTATCAGAAAGCGCTTCCTGTTCCCGGCTGGGAAGGCTTCCCCCACTGCGGCGCCTACACTGGCCGGGCGGGTGAATGGTTCCCGCCCCGGCCGCTGGCCCTCGAGCCCTCGCGCATTTTCGTCAAATGGCGGAAGGGGGAAACCTCTCCTCAGGAACTGATGGTGAAGGCGAACTGCAGCACCCTGTTCAGCATCTGGCAAAATGATGACTT
>JAAYYJ010000177.1 GCA_012515455.1 Oligosphaeraceae bacterium | reverse complement strand
CATTGGAACTGCGCGAAGCCCTCGGCGTTCTCGATATAGTGCCGGTCGCCGGTCGCCAGGGTGTAGGCGGCGAAAGCGGAACAGACATTCATGGCCATTGAGTAGGTGCCGTTGAGCTTGTGCCCGCCCCAGATGCCGTTGCCGTATGAACCGTCGGCCAAACCCCAGATCGGAACCCAGCAGTCGAGCCATTTCTTGGCTGCCGCCAGGTAGCGCTCCCGCCGCTCCGTATCCTGACAGTACTGCGCCGCCTGGATCAGAGCATGCACATTCGAACCGTTGTCAGCCAGATTGAATTTGCCGGTGCGCAGCAGATGCTCAATCTCCTTTTGGCTCAGTTCAGCTGCCGGTTTGCCCCGGAAATTAGAGGACAGTGCGCCGTTGGGCAGCTGTTCGCCGATGTAGTTGTCCAGATGCGGCCAGACCGCCTGGGCGTATTCCTCGCGCTGCAGCAGTTTTGCCCCCAGCAGCAGCGTCCGGATGGGATAGAAGAGGAAATACCATTCATAGGGCGGGGACTGGAATTTCGGCATCTGGCTGAGCAGCCAGTCGCAATACGTCTGCAATGCCTCGCGGGGCGACAGTGGTTCGTATTTGATTTCCATATTTATCCTCAAAGGGGTAGGGCTGTGGTTGTGGTTCTGGCGCTTACAGCCATTTGATCCGCGGGCGGTATTTGGCATAGAGCTTCTGGTTCTTCTCCAGGCCGCCTTCGACATTGATGCTGTTGATGACCGGCGGCTCCATGCCCTCGGCCAGCATCATCTCACAGGCCTTGATGACCATCGCATTGCAGATGAAGGCATTGCCGAAAGTGGAGTAGGCGCCGATTTTCGAAGCGATCCCGGGCAGATTGAGGATGGCATCGCCGTATTCCATATAGGTCAGCAGCGTCACTTCGAACATCTCGTGCAGGTTTTTGCCGCTGGGATGGCGGCCGGGAAAATCCGCGGGCAGCTTTTCGGCATAATCGGTGGAGGTCACGGCAATGACCTTCACTCCGCGCTTCTGACATTCCAGGGCAGTCTCAATGGTTACCGGATTGATGCCGTAGCCGTTGACCAGAATCAGCAGGTCATCCCGGCCGATGTTGTAGGCATCCAGGATGTACGGCGCCAAGGCAGCGCAGCGTTCACCGAAGGGGATGTGGGGGATGCGGATGGAATCGGCGAACACCGGGCTGATGCAGGCCAGACCGCCGGCGCGATGGAACATCTCCTCAGCCATCATGTTCGAATGGCCGCCGCTGCCGAAGACGTAGATCAGCTTGTCCGCCTTGATCTGGTCCACCATCATCCGGGCCGCCCGTTCGAGCAGGGGGCGCTGCTCTTCCAGGATGCGCTCCATGCGTTTCTCCAGTTCATGCAGGTACTCGCGCAGAAAGTCTCTCATTGGATCTCCTTTACTGTTTCTGGTCTATGGCTGTCCGAAGACGGAAATGATATCTTGGCACCACGCTGGCACAAATTCACTGCGCTGCTGATGCGGACAAAGGGACGGTCCCGGTCGCTGAGCCGGCGCAGCAGCAGCTCCACTGCCAGTTTGCCCATGAAGTGGACATCCTGCACCAGGACCAGCAGGTTTTCAGCCGCGCTGTCCTGGTCCTGGTTGTTGTCCCCTGCAATGGTCAGCAGTCCGGGGCAGGCGGCCTGGACGAGCCGGGCGTAGAGGTAGTTGACCGTGATTACGGCCTGGGGCGGGCGGGGAGAATTCAGCCAGACGGAGACCAGGGAGGCAATCGCACCCGCGGGGGCTGTGCTCGCGGCAGCGGGCGGGAGGAGCTCGGCCTGCCCGTCTAGGCCGTAGTAGGCACAGGCCTCCGGGAAAGTCTGCCAGCGTTCGGCGTAGTTGCAGCTGTAGCGCGAATAATCGGGGGCGGCGCCCAGGAAGGCGATCCGCTGCAACCCCCGGGCCGCAAGATAGGATACCGCCTGAAAGATCGCCCCGCGGTTGTCCGGCATGACGATGTCACAATCGAGAACCGGCGTGGCACAGTTCAGCAGCACCAGAGGAATTTTTTCCGGCACAGTCTGCAGGTATTCCAACGCCGGCCCCGAACGTACCACCAGGCCGTCGACCTTGCCTTTGCGCAGCAAGTGCAGCTCCCGGCCACGAAAACATTCCAGGATCAGGTTGTAATGATTGCTGCCCGCGCCTTCCTCAACCCCCAGCAGAGAATGGCGGTAAAAAGGATGGCTCAGGTCCTGACAGGAATCGGTGACATAACCCAGATTCCAGCTCTTCCGGCAACCCGAGGGACCCAGCCTGGAGTTCTGCTGCAGCAGAGATATAATCCGCTCCTTCCTGGCCGCAGAAACCCTGGTGGTGGCAGGATTGTTCAGAACCAGAGAAACGGCACTCTGTGACAAGCCCAGCTGCTTTGCTATCTCAGTTTGATTCATGGACAGAGGGACCGGACGGACAAAATAAATCGGCCGGTGAAAAATAATATAACCGGCGCCCCGCAGCGGCGCAAGGCCGCCGCGGGGTAATAAATTATGTCATAAAAACGGAAGTCGGTTTTTCCTCTGGAGTTGTGGTGCCGTTATGGGGCAGGTTTTTTGGCCGGGTGGTCTTTTGCGGTATTGCCTGCGGCGCGGGTTGCTATTTATTATTCATCATATAGTAGTGGGTTATTTCCTGGTCCCGCTGGAAGATGGTGGCGATCAGTGCGCTGCGGATCCACATTCCGTTGCGCATCTGGCGCCAGTACACGGCGCGCGGATCATTATCGCAGGCGGTGTCGATTTCGCTGCGCCGGGGCAGCGGGTGCATCAGGACTGCACGCGGGGAGAGATGCTGCAGGTCATCTTTGGTGAAGGAATAATCGGCCAGGTTGATTTTTGCGCTTTCTCCGGGTATTCTATCCCATTCGTCCTGGATTCTAGTCATATAGATGGCATCTGCCTCGGGGATGGTGCCTTTGAAATTGCTGGTAACCTGATATGGCACGCTAAGGGCCTCAAGCTGTTGCAGGATATCGCTGCCGATCTGGAGGGAGTCCGGGGCGGCGAAGGTCATTCTTACCCCGGGGTAGAAGCAGAGCAGGCGTGACAATGAGCGGACCGTCCGGCCGCGGGCCAAGTCGCCGCAGAAGACGATATGTTTGTTCTCGATGCCGCCCGT
>JAAYYJ010000176.1 GCA_012515455.1 Oligosphaeraceae bacterium | reverse complement strand
TTGCAAGAGCCACCAGAAGAAAAGCTGATGTTGCTTAGCTAAGCCGCTTCGCTTTGACCCGGGCGGCCTTGCCGACCTGATCCCGCAAGTAGTACAGCTTGGCCCGGCGCACGCGACCCTCGCGGACCATCTTGAAACCGGCAATGCGAGGCGAATGCAACGGAATTACCCGCTCCACACCCTGCCCGGAAACCACCCGGCGCAAAGTGACCGTCTGGGAAATCCCAGTGCCATTCTTGGCGATAATCGTCCCGGTGAAGGCCTGGATGCGCTCCTTGCCGCCTTCAACAATTTTGACATTGACTTGCACAGTGTCGCCAACATTCATCGGCAGTACATCAGTCTTCAGGTTTTCCTGGCGGATTTTTTCAATCGTGTTCATTGTCGTCTCCATTATCTTGAGTATCAAAATGCTGCTGCAATAAATCCGGCCGGCGGGATAAGGTCCGCAACCAGCGCTGCTCCGCCCGCCATTGCGCGATCCGCTGGTGATCGCCGGACAACAACACCGCCGGCACCCCCATGCCCCGGAAATCAACCGGACGGGTGTATTGCGGATATTCCAGCAAATCTCCTTGGGAAAATGACTCCTCCTGGGAAGAATCAGCACTGCCCAGCACCCCGGGCAGCAGACGAATCACCGCATCCGCCACCACCGAGGCCGCCAGTGCGCCGTTGGTTAAAACATAGTCCCCCAGTGACAGCTCCTCATGCATCAGGCATTGGCGAGCCCGCTCATCCACTCCCTCGTAATGACCGCAAACCAAAATCAGATGTGCCAAGCACGCATAGCGCCGGGCAATCCCCTGGGTGAAAGGCTGACCCTGGGGACAGAGCAACACCACCCGGGACTCCGGGCCAGTCAGACTCGACAGGCACTCAAACAATGGCTCCGGACGCAGAACCATGCCGGCACCACCGCCATACGGAGAGTCGTCCACCGTCCGCCGCGCATCATGCGTGAAATCACGCAAATCAACCAGATTGATCTCCACCAGACCCTTGTGCCAAGCCCGCCCGATGATGGACTCCCCCAGAGCCCCGGCGCAAATACTGGGAAAAAGGCTGACGATGTCCAGGCGCATGCGCAAAACAGCTTCGCTGCCCCCCGTGCTCAATCGAGAACATCAACCATGATCCGCTGGCCAACCCGACCGGCTGCACCGCTGACCAAGGACCGCAGCGCCGAAATCGTCTTGCCGCTCTTGCCTATGACCTTGCCGATGTCTTTCTTGACACAGGTAATTTGAATGACCGTCTGATGATCCTTGTCAACGCTGTTCACTCTGACCTGCTCAGGTTCATCAACCAGAGATTGAACCACATACAGGACAAAGCTCTCCAGGCGGTCCAAAGACACGCTCTGTTCCGGCTCAACCGCCTCGTCCTCAAGATCAGAACTGTCCAACTCAGGCTCGGGAACCGAAACTGGGGCCGACGGACTTTCAGACACCGGAACCACATCCTCGGCACTGCTGCCGAAAATCTTCCGTAAAAAAGAAATACCCATGGAAAATGCCTGCTTGTTTATGCTTCGGTCTTGGCCTCTTCAGCGACAACCGCTTTGACAACTGCAGCAGCGGCTGACGGCGCTGCCTGCCCAGCACCCATCGATTGTCCGGTGCGGGCCCGCTTGATAATCGCAGCCACAGTCTCACTGGGCTGAGCACCACGGGGAATCCAATAATCCACCCGGGCCAGGTCTATCTTCTCAAACTTGTGCCGGGGATCGTACACCCCGATGTTCTCGAGGAAGCTCCCATCACGAGGTTTGCGGGAATCCGTAACCACAATACGATGGCAGGCAGCATTGCGCTTGCCAGTCCTGCGAAGCCTGATCACTACTGACATTCTTCTTTCCTTTTAGGCATTACGTGAACCGATGAAAAATCTAAATTGAGAATAAACTAATATAATTCACATTTCTGAAGTAGCAAATCAGAGTAAAATTTTTACCGTTCTTTAGTCGCGGCCATGGCGGCGGTTTTTGACCGGCGCAGAAGAAGACATTTGCTTTCTGTGAATCCTGTAATATAATAAGTGAAGTTTTTGTGCATGCACAGCAGGCCAGCGACAATAAGGAGTATGCTATGTTGAATTTATTGGAACAGGGTTTTTATCTGGGCTTGGGTATGGCCAGCATGACTGCCAACAAAGCTGAGGAACTGGTCAAAGAAGGGCTGGCCAAAGCCGGCATCAGTGAGGAAGAAGGCAAAACGCTCAGCAAGACGCTGATCGAGGAAGGACGCAAAGCCCGCGCGAATCTGAAAACGCAGGTCGAGGAAATCCTCGCCAAGGGCCATGTCGTGCTGCCCTGCCATAGCACCATCGCCAAATTGGAACAGCGCATCGCGGCCTTGGAGGCGGAGCTGGCTCAGACCAGAAAAAAAGATTAACCTGCCCTGGAGCAGTGGAGCCACCGGCCAACCCGGCTGAGACTGCCCCGGCCGACTTCTTCTCCCATTTTTACTTTTATTCAGAGCAGCAAGTAATATGCGCGGCTACGAGCAACAGCATGAAGAGGCCTTCTTCGGCCTCTTCCAGGATTATTTTGATTCCGAAAAGGACGCCGGCAAACAGCACGACCCGGACAATTACTCCCTGGACCGGATGTACCCGCTCGCAGCTCTTGCCGGCAATCCCGAACAGACTCTGCAGATCATCCATGTCGCCGGCACCAAAGGCAAAGGCTCGACCTGCCATTTCCTGTCCAGCCTGCTGGCAGCCGCCGGCTGCCGCTGCGGGCTGTTTACCAGCCCTCACCTGGCCACGGTCCGGGAACGCTTCCAACTGGACAACCAGCTGATCAGTTACGAACTGCTGCTCCAGAAAGCGCGCGGTTTTTTATCCGTGCTGCAGCAGAGCCGGCTGAAGCCCAGCCTGTTCGAAATCTTTACCGTCCTGGCTTTGCAAATATTCCGCGATACAGGCATGCAATGGACGGTTCTGGAAACCGGCATCGGTGGGCGCCTGGATGCCAGCAATTATATCCGGCAGCCGAAG
>JAAYYJ010000017.1 GCA_012515455.1 Oligosphaeraceae bacterium | reverse complement strand
TAATTTTGCGGCCTGATTGGGGGGAGAATTTCTTAATTGTGCTTGCAATCAGTGCGCCGGCCTGCAATCACCCGCACGGCACAATCACCAGCCCTGGCTGGTTGCGGATACAGCAGATTATTCTCCTCCCGGAGTTGCATTACCGCATTCAGAGATTATCTTTGTTGCAGGCTGCCGCCCTGCTTGAGGACGTCCCGGCCACGATTTATTCTGTGCCTGCGCTCACCCCCCACAAACGTTGCCGTAAGAACAAAAACAGACAATATCAATGGAGAGAACTATTTTATGAACTGCAATATCTACTCCCTCGGTCTGCTGGTTATGCTGTTTCTGCTGTCCAGTGTCAAAGGGCAACTCAAGACCGTTCCCAAACCAGATATCAGCGCCCTGCCCGAGCTGCGGGCCCGCCAGCATGTCCCTGCGCCAGCCGATTTCAAGGAGAACGTCTACCGTGAAGCGCGGGAGGCGCCGGTGCCCACTGCCACCGAACAGGCCAGCGGATTCATTCTCTACAGCCGGCCTATCACCCAGGCCATTCACCGTACGTCGGTTCCCGCCCCGCACGAGCGGGTCAACCAGCTGAAGACTTTCGCTACTCCGGGAGAATTCGAGCCCCTGAACTTGGCAGTATATGCATTACAGGACCTGCAGGCGCTGCGGGTCATTCTCACGCCCTTGCGCAATTCTGCCGGACAGGAGATATCTACCGGCAATCTCGATTTGCGGCTGGTCACTGAATGGCCGATCGGCAACCCCGCCTATACCTCGAACCGCCAGAAGACCTACCGCATGACGCCGGAACTGCTGGAAAAGGTCACTGTCGCTGAGGCCAAAGCCGGTGAGTCACTGCGCTACTGGTTAAAAATCAAAGTCCCCGCTGATGCGCAACCTGGACTTTACCAGGGCAGTTTCCAAGTTTTTGCCAGCCAGAGCAGCATGGCCACGGAAGTACCCTTCACCCTGAACGTGCTGGACTTTTCCCTGCTGTCCGATCCCAATCGGGGCTACACCGCCTATTACACTGATGCTCCACACCTGTTCTACGACGTCAGCGACGAAAAAATGGCCCAATTCAAGCGCAATGAGTATCAGGCCATGCTCGATTACGGACTCGATCAGCTGCCCAATTTCAACGTCAAGACCGTGCCCGGGCCTGACGGCAGTCTGGACCTCGACTTCAACTACCCCGAGACCATCAAAACCATGCTCAGCATGGGCTTCAAAGGTCCTATTCTGGTCACCAATGGTTTCTCGCCCTTCTACTACAAGTACGTCCCCGGCGGCAAAATCGGCAGCCATTTCTCTTTAACTGTAATACCTGAGGGCGATGAAGTATACCAAGCTTTCAGCACCGCAGTCCGACGCTTCCGGGAAAAATACCAGTCCTTGGGTTGGCCGGAGATCGTGATGGGGCCGGTGGATGAGCCCTCCGGCGAAACTGCCGAGGTGGTCTGCAAGATCCTGAAGGCAGTGCAGCAAGGTGGTCTGCGCAGTTATCTGACCAAATCACCGACCGCCGCCGATGCCTCGCTGTATCGTCAGTACGATTGCCTGGACATTTGGTGCTCGCAGCCCTACGCCTTGCCTTATGATCAGATCAGCACCGATCAGAAATACGAATACTGGTGCTATCCCAATCACAACGCTACCGAGATGCGCGATACGGTAGTGATGCAGAAAGGCGGCCGTATGACCTTCGGTTTTGGCTTCTGGCGCAGCGGCTACAAGACCCTGATTCCCTGGCATTGGCGCTGGGTCACCACCCGCGGCAAGCAATTCGAATATTTGTTCGAGCAGCGTCCCTCCGGCAGCGGCAACCGCATGGATGAAGAAGGCAATATCATCCCGGCCATTTACTGGGAATGCTTCCGTGAGGGCAAAGACGATTACCGCTACCTGTATACTCTACAACAGACGCTGCTAGAACGTCGAGGCTGCACCGCTAGAGGCTGCCAGGAGCTGCTTAGCCATGCAGAGACGCTGATCCAGGATATTTGGGACAATATCGAGGTCCAACAGAAGTATCTGGGCTACAATGTTTGGAATGACAGTCAATTCGATTTTTACCGCTGGAAAATGGCCGGATTGATTTCGGCCTTGCGTAAATTCCCTGCTGTGAACAGCACTGTAGTGTCACCTTCGGTACTGGCCCGCACCACCTCCACCGGATCGTCAGAACCGGCCGGAGACATCTTCAGTAGCCCCGAGGTCGAAAAACTGACTCTGGGCAAGGATGATTTTTCCGGCTGGGTCGCCCAGAACAGCGAAGTGACCGCCAGCATCCTGCCCTCCGGCGAGGAGCAGCTCCCCGGGCGCTTCCAGCGCTTGAATTTCCTGGTTGACCACAAGGTTGATGGCGGCGGCGAGCCCGGCAATTATCCAGTCGGCTGGCCGCGCACCCGCAAGACTTTCCCGGCTGGGGAAATCATCATGCAGGATTATGATTATCTGGCCTTAAAAATCCGCATCGACTCCAACCGCAACGAAGTAGATGATGACAACACCCCGATCACCATCAACTTCCGTCTGCATCCCAGCGCGGACAGCGCTCCGCCCAGCAAGGATTTCCGGGTCGACCTCGGTGGCGAGCAGCAGCTCTGGCTGACCAAAATCATCCCGATCCGGGAGATGCTGGCTGGCCTGGCAGGGGAGAACTTGTCTCTGGCTCACATGCAATTCGTGGTCTCAGAATCTCATTACAAACACGGCACGAATCTGATCTTCGACCTCTATGAAATCGCCTTCCTGCGCAACAAACACCCGGTTATAGAAAGCATCGACTGTGCGGGAGGAATCTTCCTGCCAGCCAAAAAAATCTCCGTGCCGGTACGGCTGATGGGCCGCCCGGGGCCGCAGTTCACCCTGCAGGCCAGCCTGAAAGACGGCCAGGGCAAAACAATCACCAGCACTGACCTGCTCCTGCAGGCAGACCAGCGCCAGCCAATGCTGCAACTGCCACAGGACCGTCTCCCAGCCGGGCATTATCAGCTGGAGGTAAACGTGCTGGACCAGAACGGCAAGCCGGTGTCCAGCCAGACGAAGCCCATTGAGGCCCTGGAGTACTTCTAAGGTCGATCCGGGCACCAGCCGGCATCACGGCCGGGCCTTGGCTGCAGCCTTCCAAGCTGCTCCCAGGGCATCTGCCGCCAGCATGGCATCCAGAACCCGCGCCGGGGTCATTTCGCCGCCCTCATGACTGATAGGCTGCTCCGGCGCGCAGGCCAGTTCCGCCGCCGGCAGCAGCTGCTGCCGGCTGACCTCTGCCAGGCCCAAATCCGCCAAGGTAAGGGGCAGGCCGACCTGCTGGCAAAAATCATATACAGCGGCTGTTTCCGGTTGTCCTGCGCCGGTCAGCTGCAGTCCGGTCAAGACACCGAAAGCGACCTTCTCACCGTGATAAAAGGCGTGGGTCTGGTTCAAGGCAGTCAGGCCGTTATGCACGGCGTGTGCGGCAGCCAGTCCGGCGCTCTCAAAGCCTATGCCGCTGAGCAGGATATTCGCTTCGATAATCTTCTCCAGCGCCGGCGTGACCAGGTGTTTTTCGGCAGCCAGTTTGGCCACCCAGCCATATTCCAGCAATGTATCATAACAGAGCTTGGCCAGTGCTGCCCCCGCCAAGGTGCAGCGCCCGCCGCATTCATTCACCGACTGGCTCTGCTGGCAGGAACGGGCTTCGAACCAGGTCGCCAATGCATCTCCCATCCCTGCTACCAGAAACCGCACTGGTGCGGCGGCGATGACTGCTGAGTCGACCAGCACCGCAAAGGGATTGGCTTTCTGATAGAAGACCCGCTCGAAGACCCCGTCGCGGCGGTACAACACGGCACAGCCGCTGCAGGGGGCGTCGGTCGAAGCGATGCTGGGGATAACCAGCACGGGAATATTCGCCCGGTCGGCCGCAATCTTGGCTGTGTCGATGGTTTTGCCGCCGCCCATGCCGGCCAGGAAGCGGGCCTGCCGAGTGCTGACCAGTTCTGCCACACGGCTCAGTTCCTCTTCACAACATTCCCCGCCGAACTCCTCGATGTGCAGATCGGCGCACCGCGCTTCGAGGCCGCTGCCAGGAAGGATTTTCCGCCTGACCGTGGGTGAGGCCAGCAGCAGCCCACTGCCGCCCAGGCTGCGGCTCAAAGCCGGCAACTCCTGCAAGGCCCCGGCGCCCTGGATGTATTTTCCTGGAAACACGGCTTGATTGAACATACTGCCCTCCTGCTCTGAAATTGTGGCTCAAGACGACTTTTTGCCGTCAACTGTAGACGTGAAACACCGGCAATGTAATGCCTGGATGATTTTTTTCTCCCGGCTGCGAAAAGATTTCCGGACCAATCCGGGATTTTGCAGGAGTGGATGGAAAACCATTGCCCGCCCCGTAAGGTATTGTCAGGCTAAGGAATTTTTTCTCCCGGCTGCGGAAAGATTTCCAGCCCAAACCGGGATTCTGCAGGAGTGGTTGGGAAACCATTACCCACCCGTATGGTATTTTTATGCTTTTACAACTTCCGACCATGACAAGATTGACAGAAGCACTAAATTTTCTCCCGTGTCCTTGATTCTAACGGAAGTTTGAGGGTCTTGCCACACTTTTCTGCGTAAAGTTGCGAACTTGACCGGCCGGAATGGTTTCTTTTGAATAGGCAAAAAAAGAGAATTTCAGGAGAAATTCAGAAAAATAAGCTCAACCTTCCGTTACAAATTATCCTACGGCTATCAGGATGACAAGGAAGTAGGCGAGCTCTTTGATCTGCAGGATGACCCGCACGAATATCGCAACCGCTTTGATGATCCCGGGCTGTCAGCTGTCCGGGAGAGCTTGCTGCGCCAGCTGCTGAACTGGTATATCAAAACCGAACAGCCGGTGAACTTTCTGCCCGCCAACGAGCCCCTGCCGACCAGCCGCTGGTTCCATAATCACAACTGCAGCAGCGGCTGACTTCCAATCTCAAGCCCCGCCGGAAACCCCGAAAAAACTGCCGCAGCCAAGCAAGATCAGCGCACTGCCTCAGCCCTAAGGATTAGCGGTCAGTTTGGGAATCTTTCCAGCCGCCAGCCCGGCGGCCTGGCTGGACCATTCCGCGGCCTCGCTGTTAAAGAAGCAGGTAAGCATCCGGGCCTCGGATTTAGTCCCGGGGGCGTGCTTGATATTCTTTCCCGGCACATAATAGAGCTTGCGGTCCCGGCCGCGGTTCCACATCAGCCACTGTGGCTCCGGCCCCAGCAGACGGTCGCTGTGCACCACCGAGAGCACACCGAGCTTCTCGGTGGGATCGTAGAGTGCGGCCCAGGAGGGCGATTTTTCCCACACGAACTTGCGTTCGTTTTCGGCGCTGAAGACTTGTTTGAGGGCCGGGTCGTGGCTGCCCTGCAGGATGAATTCCTGGAAGCAGCTCTCCCATGGGTGCATGAAATGATACAGCACTCCCAGTTCGGCGTCGTTAACCGCCTCCATGGTCACCTGTTCACGCAGGCAGTTATTTTCCAGCAGCAGCTCATAATGCAGTCTTGTCTGGTGTAGCAGCGAGGTTTTCTTCAGTCGGAACGAACTGGCTGTGACTGCGTCCTGGCCGGGTGCGACGGGTTTGCCGTCAGCCAGGAACTCCACCACCACCTCGGTCTCGCCGATCTTATTCTCCAAATGGCCGGTGCCGACCCAGCCCAGCCCCTTGTACGAGAGCACGGTACCATAGAATCCCTTGTTCTTCTGGCAGACCATCCGGCCACGATACCAGATGCCATTCAGATTCCAGAAATGCCGGGCGGACAATTCGATCTGCACCTCACCGGAAGTAACCAGCAGTTTTTTGGGCAGCGCGGCAGACGGTTCCGCGAGCAGCAGCAGCGGTGCGAGACAGAGAACGAACAAGCTTTTCATAATTATTTCTCAGATTTGGCGTTATGAGTGATGCGGAAACTGCGCAATTTCCCTTGGAAATAGCTGAGTTTATATTGTTCCCAGAAAGGGTCGCTGGCGTACTGCCCTCCAAAAGTGGCCGCACCGGGTTTACCGGGACGCTTGTGGAACGGTATACGGCACTCCTGTTCATTAACCTTGAAGCGCAGTTCCTGCAAATCATAGCTGATCTGCACCCGGTTCCAGCGCCCGACCGGGAAGTCCAGATTGACGGGCAGTTCCTCGACCGGATTAAAGAAGTTAACGCCCATCTCAGCATACGCAGCCTGGAGCTTGCCGTCCACGAGAAAGGTATCCAGTGAACTGAGACGCAGGGCACCATGGCGGAACAGCGCCTGATTAGCCGCCGAGTCCGTCCAAGCCTCAAATTCGAGGGTGAATGCCCCGGTCGGCAAAGCCTCCATAGGCAAGATCACATAATTTGCGCGACCGTCGAAATGCAATTCGCTGTTCCCTTCCGGGCCCTGCGACCAATGCGGGGCAGTATGAACAGCCCCCTCCGGCAGCGCCACCCGGTTCATCGGGAACAGATAGCGGAAGCCGCCGCTATTCTCGGCCTGCCAGCGGCCAGCGCCGCGGTTCAGCAGCAGAGCGCCATTCGCTGGATGGAACAGATAATCGAGTATCGGAATACGGTTGACCGGCACCTGCAATTCTTTGCGCTCACCGGAGTAAGCCGAGAAAACCGGCAGTGTGCTCCGAGCCGCAGACGGCTGGACCGGGAATACCGGCCGGGAGCGATAAATTTTCCCGGAGCGGCTGACGACCCGCAGTTGCAGACAGGGGTTCTCGAAATCCGAACGCAGGGTCTTCTGCAGGACGACACGCTGTTCATCGGGATGCCGGGGATGGTCAGCCAGGCGGCGGCGGTGGTAAAACTGCACCTGAACGGGACCAGGCAGTTCAACACCATAACTCTGCCGCTCCAGCAACGTCGCCAACGGCAGCACTGTCTCACCGTATCCCTCCAGCGCCAAGTGTATTTCCGCACTAGCAGCGTCGGTGTGGGCAGGGATTGAGAGCAGGAAATCGCTGCCTTTGGACCAGACCAGCAGTTCGCCCTGCAGGATACCATCTGCGAGGGACAGCTTGCCGAAGCCCGAATAGGGCCGTCCCCAGGGCTGGAACTGATAATCGGTGCAGCCGGGAATATGCAACCGGAGCTTGACCATCTCATTCTTCGGCTTGGAGAAGCGCAGCAGCACCACCCGGTTTTGTTCAGGGTCCCAGGCGGATTCGCGCTCGTAGGCAGCTACTTCCCGCTCCTGATCCAGAATTTCCACTGCCGCCAGCGGCTCGTCGCTGGCCACCGCGGCCCGGATGGCATAACTGCCGTCCGCCTGCGGCACCACCTGGAAATCCGCCTGCGACAGGCGGAGCAGATCGCGCAGCGGCTGGCGGATTTCCTTGAAATTCCATCCCACGCTGGCATCCAGTCGGATGTACTGGAGAGAATCGAAGCGCAGCTGCTGTCCCCGGTACTGCACTGTCAGGACCGGCAGCACGGCGTTATATTCAGTGAGTTCCTCGCTCGGGATCTCGTAGGTAATTGCAGTCAGCTTGTTCCTCTCCAAGGCATCCGGAGCAAAACTTTTAAGGAGCTCGCCGCGGTCACTATAGAGCTGCAGCTGGACAGTGTACGGCAGCGGCTCGGGGCTGTCCGGGATATTCAGCAGCTCCAGACGGACCTTCTCACCCAGCTTCACGGTCTGCCGGGCCGACAGCACCAGATTCGGAACCGCAGTATCGTCACCGGGATTCGGAGCCGCCGGCTCGCCCAGCAAATAGCGGGCATAGAAGCGCAGCAGGCGCTGCAAAGCGCGCGAGTTGGCCAGACTGGGCTGGAAACTGGTATTCTCGTTGGCCTCATTCCATTCCACTAGGGAGAGGATGTCGGCATTCAACAGCAGGGCGATGTCAAGCACCTCGCGCAACTGCGAGGTGCCGTACTCGGCCTCGTTGGTGCCGCTCATGTGCCCGAGATAGCCATGTCGCAGATTGAAGCCCAGCAATTTCCCGGCCAAGGCCGGCTCGCGGTAGACCTTCTCAAACAGCGGGGCCACATATTTCTCAGTCAGTTCGTAGTAAAATTTC
>JAAYYJ010000175.1 GCA_012515455.1 Oligosphaeraceae bacterium | reverse complement strand
TGCCCGAATTTGGAATATGGTGCGGACTCGTGATAGCCGTGCTGGTCGGTCGCGGGGAACAGCTCTGGCTGCGGGGCGATGACATAGTACTCCAGTTCGCCCATGGCCTCGAACTCCAGGCCGGTGGTGTCGCGGAAAGCCTGACAGGCCTTGTGCAGAGTGTAACGGGGCGAACTCTCCAGGGGCTCGCCGTTCTGGTTGAAGAAATCGCAGAGCAGGTTCAGGGTGGGCAGTTCGCAAAACGGGTCCAGGTAGGCAGTGCTGAAGCGCGGCACCACATAGAGGTCGCTGCTGTCAGCCTCAATAAACGAGAACAGGCTGGAGCCATCCACCCGCTCACCGCAGGACAGGATTTCATCGAGGTAGGCAGCGTTGTTGACAACGAAATTCAGGGTCTTGAGACGGCCATCCCCGGCGGGGTACTGGAAATTCAGATGGCGGATACCCTCTGACTTAAGGTAATGAATAATGTCGCTTTTACTGAATTGTTCCGGCAGTTTCTGGAGTTTGTCAACCAGGCTATTGCAATTCTGCGCTAAAATACTGTTATTCATAAGGAGACAAAGGTTTTTGAGATGGGCAAAAAAAGATGTAAAGGGGCTTAAGATAATTCCCCGTGCTTTATTTGCAAGTGGATTTTAGAGAACAGAGCAGTCGATTCCGTCCATCCTCACTGCGGGCTCCAGGTGCACGGCTGGGGGCAACGGCGGCTTTTCTTCCTGCGGTTGGGGAATATATTATTGGGGGTATCAACTTGACGCAACTGACTTCACATATAGTGTATATGCATGGACATATACCCAGTCAAACTGGGGAATTGCAGGGGAATTATGAATAGAACAAGACAATGAAGACTTTGCGCCGCAGGCGCTTAACCATGCTTAACCCCAGGATTTATCCTGGGGTGGGATGCCCCAAAATCAGGGCGCCTCGTAGAGGCGCTACAGAAGACTGAGCCACTGCAAAAATTCCGCCCCTACATTTAGTGTCCCCCAAAAATTGGTTGCGTCAAGTTTCTACCCCCATATATTATAACTCCAGCCGAAACTAATCAGACCACAACCCAGAGAGAATACTATGGATTATCAAGAACGCATCAACTGGTTCCATCAGGCACGCTTCGGACTTTACATCCACTACGGGCTGTATTCGATGCTGCAGCGCGGCGAATGGACCATGTACTCGGAACGCATCCACCCGCGCGATTACGCACCGCTGGCGGATCGATTCTCCCCCGCGGCGCGCTGTGCCGAAGAATGGGCCGCGGCCGCCTGCCGGGCTGGTGCGCGTTATGTGGTGCTGACCACCCGGCATCACGACGGCTTCTGCCTGTTCGACAGCCAGCACTCGGATTTCAGCAGCAGCAAGCACGGCCCGAAGCGTGATTTGGTGCTGGAGTACGTGACCGCCGCCCGTCGAGCCGGGTTGCGGGTCGGGCTGTATTATTCGCTGCTCGACTGGCGTTATCCCGGCTACTTCCAGCCCGAGAAATACCCTGAATCATACCAGGGTCTGCTGGAGCAGGTCCACGGCCAGGTTCGGGAATTGATGCAAAACTACGGTAAAATCGACCTGCTGGAATACGATGGCGGCTGGGATGCGGCCCTGAAACTGTCCGCCGAGGAGAAAATCAATTTTTGGCGTTCTCGCGATCTTAATGCGATGGTCCGGCAGCTGCAGCCGGAGATCATCATCAACAACCGCTCCGGTCTGGTTGAAGATTTCGACACGCCCGAGCAGGTAGTGCATAGCTCGGCCCGGGGGCGGGCTTGGGAGAGCTGCATGTGCATCGGGGATTTCTGCGGCTGGGGCTACGTCCGGCATAACCCGAACTGGAAGACTTCCACCCAATTGCTGCAGCATCTGATTTCCGCGGCTCAGGGTGAAGGCAATTACCTGCTCAATATCGGTCCACAGCCGGATGGTCACTTACGGGAAGAAGAACTCGACCGGCTGCGTGACATGGGCGACTGGCTGGCCCGCAATGGCGAGGCAGTCTATGATTCCCGCCGCTGTGCCCTGATTGGCGGGTCCGCTCCGGGTGAGGTCGACCTGAATCTGCAGGGCCCCTGGACCAGACGCGGGAACGTCGGCTACTGGTGCATCTTCCGCTGGCCGGGACGGGAGGCCACCGCGGTCCGGGTCGGCACCCCGGTCAAAAGAGTCAGCCTGCTGGCCAGCGGCGAGGAATTCCCCTTCCAGTACTCTGCCAAGAGCGGGAAACTGCACATCAGCGGACTGCCGGAAATGCCGCCGGACCGGCACTGCAGCGTGCTGCGAGTCGAATTCGCAGATGCGCCGGCCCGGGCACCGGAACCGGACCTGGCCGCCTGGATGCTGCCCTGAAGGAGCGGCGACGACGCGCTGCTGCGGGGGGAATTCCGCTGGTGGCGCGCGTTATTCAGTCACCGGGCGCGCGTGCTATAGACCGCAGCGCCCGTCTCATTCAGGCTTGAATTTATCGACCAGCTGCTGCAGCCGCTCGAGGTAGTAGGGCACATTCTCATCCCGGTTCTGTTCATCGCCGTCAGAGAGCAGCTTGCTGTTGTCGCTCACCGAGACATTTTTTTTATTACCGGTGACATAGAACTGCACTGTATCGCCCTGGCGGTAGTCTATTTTGCTGGCCAGGACCAGCTCGTAGGCGGCGCTGCGCCTGCCGGTGCCGTCGGCCAGTTTTTCGGCATAAGTCGCGGGGGCGACTGAAAGCACCTCGCGTTTGGCCAGGTCTGCCAGGGGCAGGCGTTGTTCGGTGATGGCCGAGATGTACTTCTGCAGCAGCGCAGGCAGTTCCTGCTGCCTTCCGGTGAGCAGCAGAGTCAGATGTTCGCGCATATAATTACGTTGGAAGGGCTCCAGACCGCGTGATTTCAGGGCGGCGCCAGTGATATGCACTTCTCCGGCGTCGTCCAGAAGAGCATAATTTTTGCTTTTATAGGCGTACATCGCCTGGTAGGTGGCATCGAGTTCCACCTCAATGCCCTGCGGCAGGATGGACTGCACTGCCTGTTCCATGCTTTCGCGGCTGCGGCAGTCGGCTGGAGGGGTGAAATAGATGCCATCGGTATCCATTTCGATCACCTGGGCGCCAATATTCTGCAGGTGTTCCTTCATACTGCTCAAAATCTCCCGCCCCTGGGCGGTTACCTTCTCGGCCATATTATAATCGTTGAAAGTACCCTGGGAAAAGCCCAAATAGCCATAGAAGGAATTGATCAGGATTTTGAAACTGTTCTGCAGTGCACCCCAGTGGTCTTTTTCCGCGGGGGCGGCCTGCCGCTGCGCATCCTTGGCAGCCAGCCGGAAATCCCGCAGAGTGGCCAGAATGTGCCGGAACAGCGCCAGGTTGTCGCTGACAGGAGTGAAATTTCGGGCCAGGATGATTGATGGGTACAGGCTGCGCACGTCGATATGCCAGACATTTTCGAACAATCCGGTGCGGGTGGCTTCGGTCAGTCCGCCCTGGAATGTGCGGGTTGCCTGGGGACTGGGCAGTGCGGCATTGCGGAGCAGGTACTCGGCGCAGAGCAGTGCGTCGATGCGGGTGGCGTTGCCTCTGGTCACGCAATTCTGATAAGACAGGGGCAGCACCTGGGCCTGGTAGAAATAACTCGGTGAGAGCAGCCGGCTGAGTCCTTCGGTCTCGCGGACGTCATCGAGGCAGTAGGCCTGCAGACGCGCGGGGTCCTGCTCGTAAATTGCGGTGATGTCCTTTCCCTCCACATAGGTGCGGTCGCTGGAGTTGATGCCAAAATATTTGGCTGCGGCCTTCAGTCCGTAGCTGTCCATATCGCGGTGACTCAGGTCGTAGAGCATGACCAGATGGTAGGTATCTATCACATGCCGGCCATAAACGGCATAGCGTTTGTAATTGACGATCCGTTCACCAGCGGAAAAACGCGATGGGCGGCTGGTCACGGGGCGGTTCCCGCGGCCGAGACTGAGCTTGATCTTGTAGCGGCGGCAGCGCTTTTCCAGGTAGTCCAGATCGAAATTGAAGATATTGTGGCCCTCGATCACATCCGGGTCGCGTTCCTGGACTAAGGTGAGCATTTGCCGCAGCAGACCCTCTTCGCCCAGGTCGGCGGCGGAGAGGCAGGTCTCCCAGCCGGTGTTATCGCGCAAGGATACCAGGATGATTGAATCCTGGGCCGGCTGGCGTCTGGGAATCGGCCTGGCACTCCGGACCGGGTTTCGATGTCCAGCTGCAGTCTCCGCAGCTGGTTGAAGTCCATCTCCCGGAAGAGCCGGGCCGGGGTCAGGCTGAGAATCTGCTGAGTAAAATCAGTGACCAGGCGGTATGGGGCCAGTGGGGAACTGGGATTCTGCCGGGTGATTTTCTTCAAATCCTTCACTGCCTGATTGTACGATGACAGTTCCGGGAAGGAAACGCGGCAGCGCAGGCTGCCGGGCCCCGCGAGTGGGATCAGGTCGGCGGCATGGTGCAGTTCCTTGGCCAGTTCCGGGCCGCTGGTCAGCAGCCAAGGCTGGAAATTATGCAGTTCACTGCGGACCGTGTCATCGCGGTCACGAAAAAACAGCTCGGCCTGCCCCTCCTCATTGACCTCGACCGCGACCAGACGCTGGTAATCACTGCGTACCAATTTACTAATATCCATGATCAGAATCCTGTCTGCGCCAGCCGGCGGCCGGGGTTGAAAAGACCGCGCTTATTGCTGCGCGGCACTGATTACCTTCTTCATCCAGGCAATCGAGGTATCGAAGCTAGGCCGTCCGGCATGGCCCATGCCGACTTCATTGAAGATTTCCTTGTCGGCGGAGGGAATAGCATTGAAGGCGGCATAAACTGACCCGGGCGAGCAAGTGGAATCTGCGAAACCGACCATGATTTTAATCGGTTTTTTAATGAAACGGGCGAAATTCGCGGCATCATAATATGGCACCATGGCCTCGATTTCGGGACTGTACTGCAGTTTGGCGCAATAGCTCGGCCAGCCGGGGCTGCGTTTATCCTTATATGCCAAGTGGTCACAGAGAGCCGGCACATTGCAGACCAGCGCACTGAATTTCCCATTCAGACCGCCCAGGATCAGCCCGAAGGCTCCCCCCTGGCTGCTGCCGTAATAGCCGAGACGCTCGGGGTCGATCTCCGGCTGTGCAGCCAGCCAGTTCACTGCCCGGTTGATGCCCAGGATAGCACGGTGGAAGAATACTTTCTCCCGGTCCGGGGCACCGATGTACATATACGTCCCATTGGTGTTCAGCTCCTGGTATAATTCCTTGATAGTTTTGCCCGGCTGGCGCGGATCGTAGGGATGGACATTCAGCACCAGGGTGGCAAAATTCGCATCCACGGCCGGGGCGTCGCGTCCCGGCCCGGCCCCGGGCACCGATACCCAGGCGGGGACCCTGCCCTTGCCCTGGGGCAGACAGAGAAAACCATATACTCTGCCGCCCGGGGCGGCGAAACTGACTTTATAACTGGTGTACTTCTCGTTGGAGAATTCCTCGAGCTTCTCCTTCTGCAGGTCCAGCGGAATAGTTTCGGCTTTTTGCACCTCCTGCTGCCAGAAAGACCAGAAATCCTCGGGCAGGGGCGCGCCGGCCTGGATTTGCAACGGTTCGTAGGCCGCGCCATAGATTGCGTAGAGCGGTTTTTCCCCGCCGGCATAAGCGGCCTGCAGGCGCAGGAACCCGGGGGTCTCCAGAGTCCCCGCCAGGGTCGCGGGATTCTGCTGGCTCAAATCAATTTTGGCCGAGGAAATTTTTTCCCGTCCGTCCCGGGTCAGGGTCAGGGTCACTTCGCCCTGGGACAGGGGTTTGCCGTCCTCTTCCGCCAGCAGCACCGTGAAAGTCGCTTGTTCGCCGCATTTGTACTGCGCGTCCGGGCGGTCCAGGGTGAAGGTGAATTTTGGCGCCGCGGACAGTGACAGAGCGGACAGGCACACAAATACCACTATGATAGCGCAAAGCCGGTGCATTTTTCCTCCTGTAAATACGGTTTTAGAACACAAAAACTGACGTTGTTCAAAGATAGCTCAGGTTGGCGAATTCGCAAGTCCCGCACGCGATTTCCCCCATCGGCGGGGCAGTATTTGCCCGGTGTGGGCGCATCCATTCCGGAGGTGCGAGCCGCCTGATCCGGTGGTGGAGATTATTCCGCCTGTTTGTCCTTGGCCACAGGCTTGGCCAGAATTATGCGGTCGATGCGCACGTCATTCGGCAACTGCGAGCCCTGCACATACAGCGGACCGGTGGCTTTCAGGGAGACGTGTATTTCATACTCTTCCGGCACGATGCCGATGCCGGTGACATAATGGCGGGCGACCCAACTGCTGCTGTAATACATATACAGCCCGGGCTGGACAACGGCATTGCCCACGTGATACCAGTGGAATTTCTCATCCTGGGGGATTTCCGCAGCGGTCAGGGTGACGCTCTGGCCCTGCTGGTTCAGGCTATTGTAAATTCCGAAACTCAGGGGGAGCTTCTGGGACTTCCGGGCCGCCTCATCCAAACCGGCCGAGACCTTGCACACGGCTTCGGGGTCGTCACTGAGTGTCTGCTGCATCACCCCGCCGTTAAAGGAATTCCAGTGGATATCGACGATCTCCCGGCCCTGGAACTGCGGCGGCAGCGGCGCCGGCAGCTGCTGCAGCAGCTCGACCTCGTTGGCCAGCTTGGCCAGGCGCGGCTCGCGATGTTTGCTCTGGAATCCCGGCCAGGAGGAAATCCGGGCCGCCAGATTACGCTGATAGCGCTCGATAATCTCCTGTCGTCGGGGCATGGGTGCACCTGCAGGCGCAGTGGCAATGACCTTTTCCCATTCCCGGAGCAGCGCGGAGTCGACCGGGATGCGTTCCCAGGCGATGTTCGCCAAGATGGTCTGGTCAGCCGCGGCCAGTTCCTCGGCCGCGGTCAGGAACTTCTCGGCGGTGGTGAAGAAATCATAATCCAGGTAGGCGCGGCTGATTTCCTGCCGGTCTTCGAGATGGCGCAGGTAGTTCTGCAGCGGTTCGGCTGCGGGTCCATAGAAGGCTTGGCAGAATTTCTGGACCAACGGTTCGAGGGGCTGTTCGGGGTTCAGCAGCAGGCGGAACAGCAAATGGTACTGCAGCATGGCGAAGGATCGCGTCAGCATCCTCTCGTTTTCGCAAAAATACAGCTGCACTCCTTTTTGCCGGCAGTAGCGCACTTCCTCATAGATATCACGGGATTTTTTACAAAACGGGTAATCGAAGCCGAGATAATCGCGCCAGTACGACCAGATCTGGAGGTTCTTGGCGCACCGTGCCCAGGCTTCCAGGTTGCGGGAACCGCGCTGGCCATTGGGCAGCAGCGGTTCCCAGAGCCAAGCCTGACAGAATTGGATGATGACATTATCTTCGGCGACCAGGTCCCGGGGCGGATTGCTGGTGTATGAATAGGCGAAGGTGCGCAGTTTGATATCCGGGTAGTCACCCTTGATCTTCCTGGCCAGGGCATTGATAAACGACAGCATGGGGCCGCTGTACGAGCCCTGCTCCTCCAGCAATTTGCGGCAACCGGGGCAGACGCATTCCGAGCCGCTGGCGCCGTCGCTTTGGCTAAGATCGTAGATTGTGGGCCAGCGGTCTTGGCTTTTGTTCTGCCGGTCCAGCTGGATATACTGGCGCAGTTCCCGTTCGATAATGGCCTGGACCTCAGGATTAGTCAGGCAGATGCTGTGGCTTTTCTGGCCCCGGGGATTGACTCCGAAGAGTTCCGGGCGGTTTTCCGCCTTGACGGCCTTGACATAGACATCGAAGGTATGGCTGTTCTTGGGTTTGCCAATCCAAGGGCTGTAGTCGTCGAATCCAGTCCGGTAGTTCTCCAGATTTCGCATCCGGAAAATGCCAGGCAGGAAATCTGTGCCGACGTACATCTTGCGGAAATAATACGCCGGGGTGCCGCTTTCATCGATGTCCGGCACTGTCCAGCCGGGATTGGCCGGAGCGACCTCCATATCCGGGGACGGCCACCAGCATCCGGCGTATTGATCCAAGAAACGGTAGATGCCGTTGACCAGCCCGGCCACGCCCGTACCAGCAATCACCAGGTTGCCGTCCAGGTTTTTGAAATGCCAGGATTGGGGTGGCAGTGACTGAGGCTGATAGGAAGAGAGGATTTTTTCCGGTGTACAGCTGAGAATGATATCGCCTTGTGAAGGCTGATATTTATCCGCTTCCAGCAGTTGATATTCCCGGCCGGTTACTTTACCCAA
Organism: Oligosphaeraceae bacterium; assembly: GCA_012515455.1. Lineage (GTDB taxonomy): Bacteria > Verrucomicrobiota > Lentisphaeria > Oligosphaerales > Oligosphaeraceae > JAAZIZ01. Next base: position 4,861 of record JAAYYJ010000175.1, on the reverse strand, counting down.
CATCCGGGCGAGGTCTGCGCCAGCGGTTTTCAGCGCCGTTGAGGCTCCCGCGTCCAGATACACCTTCTCACCGGCCAATACTGGCAGCAGCAGGCACGCGGTGACCACAGTACAGAACAACGGCATACGCATGAAGATTCTCCTTTCCGGTCCAATCAGAAATGCTTGGCGCGACGGCTACTCCAGGACTGTATCTACGGGAAGCAGCTGCACTTGCGGCACCGGGGGGTGCTCAGCCCATAAACAGCCCGCCGTCGACGCTGAACTGCTGGCCGGTCATATAGGACGCACCCTCCGAGAGCAGGAAAGCGATCAACTCGGCCACCTCCTGGGGTTTGCCGAAGCGCCGCAGGGGGATGTCCTTGCAGAGTTCCTGCTGCCGGCGTTCAGGGATCACGGCCGTCATTTTGGTGGCGATGAATCCCGGGCAGACAGCGTTGGCGGTGACTCCCAATCCGGCCAGTTCGCGCGCGACCGAGCGGGTAAAGCCCAGCAGGCCCTCCTTGGCCGCGGCGTAATTGGCACGGTTGGCTGAGCCCATGCGCCCGGCATCCGAGGACAGATAAACCAGGCGGCCCCATTTCTGGCGGGCCATCGGCATGGCCACTGCCCGGGTAAGTTCGAAAGGCACGGTCAGATTCAGACGCAGGATATTATTCCACTGCTGGTCCTGCATGAAAGCCACCGGGGCATCAGCGAGCGCGCCGGCAGAGCAGACCAGGGCATCAAGACGCTCCAGTTTGGCGATGACCGCCTGCACCAGCCGTGCGGGTTCACCCTCGGCCAGCAGGTCACAGGGGAAGAGCTCAATGCGGACCCTACCCTGGTACTCTGCCTGCAGGGCCTGCAAGCCGGCAGCTTCACGGTGGTACTGCAGCGCCAGGGAGAAGCCCATGGCCGCCAGTTTTTGGGCGGTCGCCAGACCGATACCGCCGCTGGCACCGGTGATCAGCACCACGCGAGGCTGAGCCGGCGCGGGTGCGGACGCGGCGACCGCTGCGGTCTCGGCCGGGGCAGGCGCCGGCGCTGAAGCAGCGATATAGGCTTCGACATCCTGGCGGTGAATGAATTCCCGGCCCGCGAAATCTGCGACCGCCTGCAAATCCACACCCTGGTTGCGGGCGAAGATTTTCGCCGCCGGAGCGGCCTTGAAAGAGCGATGGGCAGGGGTTGCGGCAGGAGCGGGGCTGCTGTTGGTCAAGGCGCTGAGGTCGAGTTTATTTTGTCCCTGGTGCTGGTCGATGAGCTGCTGATTGCTGTTCCGCAGTGCGGCGCAGTCGCAGACTTCGTCGCTGTGGTTGCCGAGTACTGCCAGGGTCACGCCAAAGGGAACGGTTGATTTTTCCGGCACCAGGATGTCAAGCAGCACGGCATCTTGCGGAGCGGTGATTTCGGCTGACATCTTGTCTGTGATCAGCTGCACCAGGATATCTCCCTCCGCGACTCTCTGCCCGGGCTGCACCAGCCATTGTCCGACCGTAGCTTCATCCATATTCTCATACAATTTCGGCAAAACAATCGGCACCAAACTCATGATATTCTTCCTGCTGTAATGCTGCACCTGAAAATCTGTCTGTACTGGCGGAGTTTATGGGTATGCGCGATGCCCGGCTCCAGGTCACTGCCGGGACTGGAAAGCGGCTTCAAATTTCGGGTCTTTCTCCGCCCCATTGGCCACAGCCTGTTCGTACCATTTTTTGGCTTCATCCAAGCGCTGCGGGCTGCCGGTCAGGCACAGCACAGCGAGGTTAAAAGCTGAATACGCATCCTTGGGATTGATGTCCAGGGTGCGTTTGAACTGCTGTTCGGCGGCCTGAGTCCAGCCCAAGTCCACCAGAGCACCGCCGAAGAGCCGGGCAGTATTGGCGTTGTCCGGTGCCAGAGCCACCGCCCGGCCCAGGAATGAGAACGCCCACTCAGTCTGGCCGAGGTTGAGCATTGCGAAGCCGAGAGCCAGCAAGACCTCCTGGTCATCAGGGTCATAACGGAATGCCAGCTTCAGATATTTGACCGTGTCCTCGAAATTGCCGCTGTTTGAGGCCAGCAGCCCGAGCCTTTTCAGGGCGATTAAGTTATCCGGCTGGATTTCCAGGACTTTCTGGTAATTCCACTGTGCGGCCTCGATTTTCGCACTGCGTTCGGCATCCAAAGCCTGGCGCAGGAAGCCATTTACCAGCACCTCCTGCCTGGCCAGGAATTTCCCCGGCTGGACGGCGGCGCTGCTGCCGGCCTGGCTGGTGGCGGCAGGGGCGACTGGTGGTTCAGGGGCCCTCCGGCTCTCGGACTCCTTCTGGATTAGAGTCATCTCCAAGGCCTTGCGGCGGTTCTCCTCATTTTCCAGTTTGGCATTGAGTTCGGCCAGGCGAGCCATCCAGATTCTCTCACTTTTGGCCTCGTTGCTGGCAAGCAGTTCTTTGAGCTGCTCGTCTTTGCGGCGCAGCTGCTCGGTCAGCACCGTGAGCTGGGTCTGCCGGGACTGTTGCTCAGCGCCCAGAGTCTCGACTTCCCGTTCCCGGGCGGCCAATGCTTTCTGCAGATCCAGGAGGTTATTGGTCAATCCGTCCACGGCCGCGCTTTTGGTTGAACTGCTGTCCAGCTGTTCCTGCAGGCGTTTGAGTTCCTGGTCGCCATCGGCCAGGCGTTTTTCCAGACCTTTGACCTGCTGTTCATTCTGGGCCAGGGCTTGTTCCAGGCGGGCGGTCAATTGATTACTGGCGCTGATTTTGGTCTGAGACTCCTGCAGGCGCTGCTGCAGTTCCTGCTGCTGGCGGGCATGCTCCTGCAACTGCTGCTGCCAGGCGGCGGTAATTTTGTCCGCCTCGCCCTGACGGCGGGTAAAATTAGTCACTTGTTCCAGTAGCCGTTCATTGGTAGTCTCCAGGTTTGCCATTTTGCGTTTCAAGGACTGCAGTTCCGTCTGGGCGGAAGTCAGTTCATCGGTCTTAGCCAGAATGGCGGCATTGACGGTGGCCAGGCGTTCCGCCAGCTGCTGGATTTCGGTATTTTTGCTGTTAAGCTGTTTATCCTTGCTCTGCATTTGGGCGACGATATCGGTAAAAGCATTCTGTGATTGGCGCAGCTGATTGATCTGAGCTTCCAGGGTCAGGGCGTAGTTCTGTGACTGCCGCAGATTCTGCTGGATTTCCTGCAGGTCTGCCCGGGCACCGCGCAAATCCGCAGTCAGCTGGGTGTTTTTTTCCTGGGCCGACTGCAAATCCCGGGTCAGCGCGGACAATTGCGGGACCTGGTCGACGGGAGGCGGCGCAGCACTAGACTTCTGTTGCAGGGCAGCGAGCTGGGATTCAGACTGCTGCAGCACGCCTTGGAGCCGGTTTACTTCGGCCTGTGACGCTGCCAGTTCACGCTGCTTGCGGGCCAGCTCTCCTTTGCTCTCATCCAGAGACAGAGTCAATTTCTGCAGCGCCGCCTGGTCCTGCTGCCGGGCCGTCAGGGTCTTCTCCTGCTCAGTTCGCAGCGCAGCGGCGGCCTTTTCCTGCTCTGACAGCTGCTGGTACAGCCTGGCCATCTCGGTCTGCGTCTTTTTATCATTTTGGTCACTTTTCCGGAGCCATTCCAGTTCCTGGCGCTGCCGCTGGGCAGCAAGTGCGGCATCAGCCAGTTCGGCGGTCTGCCGCTCGACGGTCTGGCGGGCGGCAGCCAGCTCCTCAGTCAGCCGCGTCTTCTCCCGGTCGGCGGCCTGGCCGGCGGCAGTGAGATCCTCGATCTGCCGCAATGCCTTCTCACTGGACTCTGCGGACTGCTGGGATTCCTGGCGGATTTTGGCCACAGCGGCGTTGGCGGCCGCCAGTTCGGCCGTCAGGCGCTGATTGTCCTGCCGCAAGGCCTCGTGCTGTGCAGATTGCTCCTGGGTCTGCTTTTGGGCGGCGAGCAAATTCTGGCGCAGTCCGGCCAATTCCTGCTGCAGGCTTTCCTGCTGTTTGACTGAGTCCCGGTTGGAGAAATTGAGCTTCTCTGCACTTTCCTGCAAACGGTTCTCATATTCGGCAATCTGGAAGGATAATTTCCGGTTGGTATCTTGGGCGGCAGCGAATTGGGCCCGTAATTCCTGCAGCTGGCGGATTTCCTTTTGCAGCCCCTTCTTCTCATCCTCGAGCCGGCCAAGGTTCTCCTTCAGCATTTTGCTTTCCACCGCCTGCTGTTCACTCTTCAGCGAGAGGGCCTGGTATTTCACGTTGAAATCATTGACCATGGCAGTCAATTCCTCCACCCGTTTGGACGCCACTTCCAGGCGTGCTTCACTCTCCTGCCGTACCCGCAGAAGATTCGCATTCTCCTGCACTTTGCGGGCCAGGTCCTCCTGGGCACCGGTAAGATTGCCCTGCAGAGACTCAAGCTGCCGGGACGCAGCTTTCAACTGCTCCTGCTGCTGCGAGAGCTCGGCCCGCAATTTCCGGCTGACACCCTCCTCCCCGACCTGCTTTTTCAGGTTTTCGATATCTTCCTCGGCCTTCCCGAGCTTGCTTTGCAGCAGCTGGCAGCGGCGCTCCAGTTCCTGCCGTGCTTTCTGCAGGGAACTGAATTCCGACTCGCTGGCGGCTTTCTGAGCCGCCTCCGTACGGGCCCTCTGCAACGATTCCGACAGTACGCTGACCGAGGTACTGAGCTGCTGTATCTTCAAGGAGTTCTCGTGGATGATCTGGGTCTGCCGGGCGGTCAGCTCGAGCAGACGTTCCCGGGACATGCTCTGGGCATCGTCTTTCATCGCCTCTTCCAGAGCGCTAATCTTCTGCTTGCAGTAGTTGATGCGGTAATTGAGCAGAGACGGATTCCAGTCTGGATATTTCCGGCGGACGCTTTCAAACACTGTCATGGCATCCCGGTAGAGCTGCAGGGCCATCAG
>JAAYYJ010000174.1 GCA_012515455.1 Oligosphaeraceae bacterium | reverse complement strand
CCACCAACGCCAGCCATATCCGCGGCAAAGGCACCATGCGCAATTCAGTAGTCCTCTCCTCCGTCGATTTCCCCGAAGACTACCAGGAGGATAATATCCTGGCCAGAAACAACCCGGATATCGACCTCGACCGCGATTTCGCCGACCCGGTGAATTTCGATTTCCGGCCGCAGGGGCAGGCCAGCGCCTTCATCAAGCAGGTCGCCCCAAAACCGGAATCCCAGACCTTGCTGTTCCTGAAGCAAGGCGGGCAGGACGCTGCCGACGGACGCTCCCTGGCCAGCGCCTTGGCAACCCTGCCGGCTGCATTGGCACGCCTGCAGGATGGCGGTGAAATCTATTTCGTCGACGCCCAGCAGGGTGACATCGTGCTGCAAAACCGCAACAATATCGTCTTGCGCGGGCGGGGCCTGTATCCCGTCCGGCTGCAAGGCAGTATCGTGCTGGAGAACTGCCGCAACATCACCCTGGAACGCCTGGCGGTCCAAGACCTGCGCATCACCGGCGGCAGCGCCATCAGCATCAATCAGTGCCTGGCTGAGACCCTGCAAGCCAGCCAAGCGGCAAATTTCCGCCTTACCCACAGCGTGTCCGGACAGACCTCCATCAGCGCTTGCGAAAATGCTGTCGTGACCGCCAACGTCTTCACCGCGGCCAAAATGCAGGACTGCGGCTGGAGCGACTACAACGCCTACCCCAACGCCGCAGCCCGGCCCGAACAGGAGAGCCGGTCTTTCGTGGCTCAGCCGGTCATGGACGAGAATTTCACTTTCCAGAACTCCTACCTCTTCAATGGCCGCGCTGCGGACGGCTTCCCGGTCGGCCCCTACCGCCGGCAGCCGCGCCCGACCGTGCTGGCCGCCAGCCAGGTCCGCGCCGCCACAGTCTCCAGTGAGACCGCCAATCTGGAAATCTTCGCCAATCTGCCCTTCACCGGCACCCTCAGATACGGCAGCGACGAGAAATGCTCCGAGTCCTTGCCCCTGAACAGCGCTGAAGCCTATCACAACATCGGGCTGACCGGACTGCAGCCAGGCCAGCAGTACTTCTATAAATTTGCAATCCAGGCTGAGGCCCGCGAGCAATTCTCGAATCAATTGGTGAAAAACCGCAACCGCGGGCGCAGCGCCAGCACCGCGGTGGAGTCCTTCACCACCGCCACAGCCGACCCGGAACCGCGCACCCTGCATGTCGCGCTGACCGGCGACGACCAGGCCGACGGCAGCGCGGAGCGGCCTTTCCGCAGCATCAGCCGGGCGGCCGAGCTGGTCCGCCCCGGCGACACGGTGCTGATTCGCGGCGGTGAATACCGCGAGACTCTGGAAGTACCTGTGAGTGGTTCTCCCGGACGGCCGATTACCTTCCGTGGCGCTCCCGGCGAGAAAGTCATCTTTACTGGCGGAGAAGGCTGTTACATTCCCCGGGCAGTGGTCATCAACAACCAGCACCATCTGGTTTTTGACCATCTGCATATCGGCGGCTCAGTGGTCCGGCCCAAAGACGGCGTCCCCAGCAACGGCTTCCTGATCAACGACTCCAGCAATATCACCCTGTCCCGGGTCCTGCTCGGTGGAGTAGGAACCTGGACCCTGATGGCCAGCAACACCCCCCGCATCACCCTGGTCAACTGCGCCAAACTGGGCGGACACGAGGGCTTGCGTTTCACCGGCTGCGATGAGCTGGCCATCCGCAACTGCACCTTCGTCATTGGCTTCATTGGCAGCACCACCATCTTGAACTACAAAGGCGAGAAAGCCGTCTTCGAAAACAATGTGGTGACCGACAATCTGAACATGAAAGGCCTCAATCCGGTACTCTATGTGCATAATTTCGATGCCGTGATAGAGCGCAACAACTGCTTCTATATGCGTACCCCGGAGAGCGACAAGCCGCTGTTCGGCTACAATGTCGCCAACGGCCAGGAGAGTGCGAACCGTCCGCAGTACCTGGGGCGCGAGCAAGTCACCTACCCGGTCTACCTGGAACGGCTCCAGCGCGAACGCACCTCGTTCTTCGCCAATCCCGACCTGGTCCTGCTGCCCGAACTCAAGGTCACCTAAAAGAGCCTGTCCGAACAGGTCGAGACCTGGTCACAGTTCAATCGCGAAGCGGCCACCGAACTGCACAACCGCGCCGAACTGACCTTCGCGGACTTCTTCTCCCGCAATCCCGAAGTGCTGAAACGCGGCTGCGGCATCCAGCCTGCGGCCTTCGACTGAGCCACCGAGTTCAGGCCGCGCAGGGGCAACAAAAAAGCGGCGGCAGGAGGATTTTGAGTTCCTTCTGCCGCCGCCGTTTTTTTTATGGCTCCGACTGGTAGTGCGCCGGCTGCCCGGATCAGGCTTTGCAGTGTCTCTTGCGCACCTTAGCGGCGGCATTCCGGATGCCGCTGATCATATCGGCGACGTTCTGGTCGGTCAGGCGGGGATGCATCGGCAGATTCAACTCGCGCTTGTAGAAGAACTCGCTGGACAGCGGGCACTGGTTGGGATCATAGCCCATGCGCTGCAGACCGGTGAAATGGAAGGTGGGCTGATAATGCAGGATGCCCTGCACACCTTCCTCCTGATACAAGACCCGCATGAATTCATCACGGCTGCCGCCGAGTTCCTTCTCGTTCACGCAAAGGGTGTAGAGATGGTAGACGTGGTAGTATCCTTCGGGCTCATAGACAGTCTCGATACCCTTGACGCCTTCCAGGCCGGCATTGATCTTGCGGCCGATCTCGCGGCGCTTCTCGGTCAGCATCGGCAACTTGTCCATCTGGCAGCAGCCCACTGCGGCCTGAATCTCATTCATGCGGTAGTTGCTGCCCCAATGGCCGTTCCAGGGAATCACATCGAAGTGCGCCGGCAGCCAGTATTCCAGGGGTGAGGTTTTGGTGCAGGTGATGTTGTCGCCGAACTTCCATTCAGTCAGGGCCTGATTCCAGGGCTGAGTGTTGTTCATGCAGCGCAGGTTTTGGATTCCGGCCGCATAGTTGTCGCAGTTGGTGGTGATCATTCCGCCTTCGCCGCAAGTGGTGATGTTCTTGAGGGAGTGGAAAGAGAAGGCGCCGGCATCACCGATGCTGCCGGCATAGCGGCCCTTGTATGTCGCGCCAATGGCGTGGGCGCAGTCTTCCATGACCTTCAGACCGTGCTTTTTGGCAATCTCCATAATCGGGTCCATATCAACCATCAGACCCGCGTAATGCACGACGTAGATGGCCTTGGTCTTCTTGGTGACTTTGCGGGCCACATCAGCAGGGTCGATATTGAACGTGCGCGGGTCGATATCGGCAAACACCGGTATCCCCCCCTCCTTCAGGATGACCAGCGAGGTCGCCACGAAGGTATTCGGAGTCACAATGACCTCATCCCCGGGCTTGATATCGAACAGCTGGGTGATGACATGCATGCCGGTGGTGCAATTGGAGCAGGCGAAGGCATGCTTAACCTGGTGGTATTTCGCGAATTTGGCCTGGAATTCCTGGGTCTTGGGACCCATGGTCAGAGAATCCTGTTCCATGGCTGCCAGAACGGCTGCCCGCTCAGCATCATCATAGATGGTGCCCTTGAAAGAATAAGGGACCTTCAGGGTCACACCGTCTTCAGTGGCATACGAGCTGGTAATGCCGCCCTCGGTCTTACCACCGGTGAAATGCTTCTTGTCAATGTCCATGTTCTGCTCCTTTGTTCTAGCCTGGTGATATCATTTGCGCATGGCGACCTGAAAATACAAAAAAACAGCGCGACCCATAATGGGCTCTAAAGTGATGCCCTGAATCGTTCTTACTATATTACAGTTTCGTTTTTTAGCAAAGCGAAAGCGAAAAGATTCTCCCGCTCTGAGGAGAATACCGGGGCGACTCCACCAAGCCCAGTCGGAAGGGCCATAAATCCCTGCCTGGCAAAAAAATCGCGATATGGCGGCGAGGCTGCCAGGGCTGGTATTTTTCTGCTTCGCGGCTATATTAACCAATACCGCCTGCACCCCCGAACCGAGATTATGCTGTTCAACCCTAAATGCTGAAAAAAACCTGCCATTATGCCACTGCCGTCTGCCCGGGTGTAAATCTCTGGCAGCAGCAGCCCGTCCCGAGCTATATCCAGGCGGGAGCAATGCGGTTATTCGCGTTTCAGGATGTTATCTACAACCCGCCCGACCGATTGGGCTGAACGGCCTCGCCGGAATTATTTCTCTTCCGGCCAATTCCGGCCAATCATTGTGCCGCGCATTATCCGCACCCGCCACCCACGGCCCGGACTGGCTCCGCGCTCTGCATCGCAGTACCCGCCTGCCTTTCCTGCCTCCCGCCATGATGAACGAAACGGGAACAGCCGGGCGACAGTGCACCGTTCTCTCTCCCGCAAATATTCACCAGGAGAAACATCGACTATGCAGGAAAACATCTCCAATGTCAGCCAAATCGCCTATCTGGTCATTCAACTCGGGGTCATCATCTTTGCCGCTCACCTGTTTGGCACCCTGGCCCAAAAGATTCACATCCCTGCGGTCCTGGGTGAGGTCTTGGCCGGAATCATCATCGGCCCTTATCTGCTCGGCGGCCTGAATCTCGGTCTAAAGGGTTTTGAGCAGGGGCTGTTTCCGCTGGCAGAAGGGTCGACCATCCCGATCTCCATGCCCTTGTACGGCATCGCCATACTGGGCTCGATCATCCTGCTCTTCATCTCCGGGCTGGAGACCGACTTGCGCATGTTCCTGCGCTTTTCCATCGCCGGCAGCATCGTCGGCCTGGGCGGGATGATCGTCTCCTTCGCCTTCGGGGCTGGGTTCGGCATGCTGGCTCTGGGCTATCAGTTTCTCGACCCGCGCACCCTCTTCCTGGCCATCCTCTGCACCGCCACCAGCGTCGGCATCACCGCCAGGATTCTGGCCGACCAGAAGAGCATCGACTCGCCGGAAGGAACCACCATCCTCGCAGCAGCAGTGATTGACGATGTGCTGGGAATTATCTGTCTGGCGGTGGTTATGGGAATGATTGGCTCCTCCGACAGCCACAGCATCAACTGGCGGGACATTGAGAAGATTGCCCTGAAGAGCTTCGGCATCTGGCTGGGAATCACTGCCGCCGGGCTGTATTTCGCCCACAAGATCGCATTTCTGCTGCGGGCCCGAAATTCCGCCGGCGTGTTCTCGCTGCTCGCCTTCGCCGGAGCGCTGCTGCTGGCCGGATTCTTTGAGCAAGTCGGCCTGGCGATGATCATCGGCGCCTATGTCACCGGGCTCTGCCTGTCCAAAACCGACATCTCATTCTCCATTGAACGCTCACTGCGGGGCATCTACAGTTTCCTGGTACCGGTGTTCTTTGTGGTGATGGGGATGCTAGTCGATGTCCGGGTCCTGAGCGACAGCAAAGTAATCGCCGGCGGGCTGCTGTATGCTCTGCTGGCCATTCTGGCCAAGGTCATCGGCTGCGCCTTGCCGGCCCGGGCACTTAATTTCAACCGCCTCGGGGCCTTGCGGATCGGCCTGGGGATGATCCCACGCGGTGAAGTGGCGCTGATCATCGCCGGCATCGGTGCGACCACCATGATGAATGTCAACGGCAGTCTGGTGCCGGTCATTGACGCCAAGCTGTTCGGGATGGTCATAATCATGACTCTGCTGACCACTTTGGCCGCGCCGCCGCTGCTGTCAATGGCGCTGAGCCGCAAGGGTAAGGGCGTGAAGCGGGACATCGTGAACAATCATACCGTGCAGATCAGGTACACCCTCCCTGACCCGCAACTGGTTGACATACTGCTGCGTGAACTGGCTAAAAACTTCCAAAAGGAAGATTTCCTGCATTCCGGCATCGGAGAAGGGCACATCATCCAGTTCCGCCGGTCAGACCAGGCCTTCACCCTCGAATGGCAGCAGCAGCAGCTCTGCTTTGAAGCCCACCCCCGTGATATCTTTATGCTCAAAGCCGTGATCCGGGAAACCGTGGCCGACCTGCATGCAACCGTCAATAAATTGAAACTGCTCAATAACGGTGAGCTATTCGCAGACCTGCTCAGCACCGACGACCTGCCAGACCTGCACGCCGACCATAAAATCGCCGCTTTCTTCGACACCATCGTCCCGCCGGGATGTGTGGTCATCGATTTCCAACCTGATTCAGATGAAGATGCGGTAATCCAGCTGGTCAACATCCTCAACGCCAGAGAACACCTGCTCGATCCGCTGCTCTGCATCAATGACATCCTGGCCAATGAGACCATCTCCTCCAGCTGCTTTCCCGGCGGCCTGGCCCTGCCCCATGCCCGCAGCGAGGGCACCGGCAAGCTGGTTTCTATCATCGCCCTCTGCCGCAAGGGCTTCCCCGGAAAGGCTGGCGCAAAGGAAGATATCCGGGTTGTTATTCTGAGCCTTTGCCCCCGACATGCGCACGAACCATACCTGAAGTACTTGTCATACATGGCCGCGATTCTGGCTGGCCAGGGACAGATTGACCGGCTGCTGCAATGCCGCAGCCAGCGTGAAGTCCGGCGCTTCTTCAAGCCCCGGACCACGAATTGAGACCCTGAGCCGGGGCAAAGCCAGTCCGGAACCGCAAATTCCAGAATTTTAATTCTTGGCCGGCATTTCTGATATATATTAATAAAATGCCGTTCGCATCAGGTCGTGTATCACACCCTCTCAGGAGCCCGATCGTGCTTCTTTCAGCGTTATCCTGTTTTATTCTGTTTGCCGCAGTACTTTTTCTGCTCTTTTTCGGAGCCGTCTGGTCCTGGTTCTCGCGCCGGCGGCCGGAGCGGGCAAAATGGCTCGGCGCCCTCAGCGCCATGCTGGGCTGCTGTGCCGGAACCGTTCTGGCGCTGCCGGCCGCCGCCCAGTGGGTGCCGGCACAGCACTTCGCTTTCCTCGGCCTGCACTGGCAGATTGATGCGCTGGCAGGTTTTTTCATGCTGCCGGTGCTGCTGCTCGGATTGGCGGCGGCCGGCCATTCACTGGGATATCTGCAGGGACATGGCGGACAGCGCCAGGGCACTTACTGGTTTTTCTTCAACCTGACTCTGCTGGCAATGCTGCTGGTCTGCGCCGCGGCCACTTACATCGAGCTGCTCCTGGCCTGGGAGCTGATGGGGGTAATGAGTTTTGCCCTGGTGGCGTTTTCTTTCCAGGAGCAGGAAACCCGGCATGCAGCCTGGGTCTATCTGCTCGCCTGCCATGCCGGGGCGGTTTTTCTGATCCTGATGTTCGTGCTGGCGGGGAACCCCAACCCGGGCTATGCCGGCACAGCAGTCGCCTGCGGACTGCTCGGCTTCGGCTTGAAGGCCGGCTTCCCGATCCTGCATGTGTGGCTGCCCGAAGCACATCCCGCCGCTCCGGCGCCGGTATCTGCCATCATGTCTGCGGCAATGCTCAACCTCGGTATCTACGGCATCCTGCGTTTCCTGCCGCCGGTTTCCCCCGGCCTGCTCGGCTGGCTGCTGCTGGGCCTCGGCCTGAGCGGCGCTTTGCTGGGCATAGTCCTGGCTTTAGCCCAAGTTAATTTGAAGCGTCTGCTCGCCTATTCCAGCATCGAAAACATGGGCATTGCCTTCCTCGGCCTGGGACTGGGCTTTCTGGGGCTCTCGCAACAGAATGCCGCCATGGCAGTCTGCGGACTCGGCGGCGGATTGCTGCATCTCTGGAACCACGCCCTGCTGAAAGGCACTCTCTTTCTGCTCGCCGGGGCAGTCTTCAAAAGCACTGGCACACTGATCATCGACAAAATGGGGGGACTGGGCAAAGACCTGCCGGTCAGCAAGAACCTGTTCATCGCCAATGCGGCGGCATTGAGCGGACTGCCGCCGGGAAATGCCTTCCTGTCCGAGATTATGATCTATCTGGCGGCTTTCCAGGGAGTCCTCAGCGGCAATCATGTCATCCTGGCCGCAGCCATCATCGCAGCCGTAGGACTGGCCTTGAGCGGTGGCCTGGCGGCGGCAGCCTTCTGCAAAGCCAGCGCCGCAGTCTTCCTCGGCGCAGCGCGCAACCCCCGCAACCATGAGCCGCACCCGGAATGCCGGCTGATGCTTGGACCAGAGCTTTTCCTCAGCCTCCTGGCCCTGGCCAGTGTCATTTTTGCACCCTGGCTCTGGGAGAATATCCTGCCCGGCGTTCTGCAGCAGTCACCACTGATTGGCGGCGGCAGCTGGCCGCTCAGTGCAGAACACGGCAGCCAGACTCTCTCCGCAGTCAGAAACTTCTCCTTCGCGATCATTGCCTTGATTGCGGTTCTGGGCTTCCTGCGCCACCGGCAGCTGCGCCGCAAAGTGCTGGACACCGGCTGCACCTGGGATTGCGGCTACGCCCTGCCCACGGCACGCATGCAGTACACCGGCACCGCCTTCACCCAGCCCCTGAGCGATTATTTCCGCCTCACTCTGGGGCGGCATCGCAGCACTGTCCCGGTGCAGGGATATTTTCCCCAGGAAGCGGCGGTGCACATTACTGCCTCCGACCCGGGCGACCGCTTGGTCTGGCACCCCCTCAGCCGCTTCACCGCCCGCATCGCGGACAAGACCCGCCGCATTCAGTCCGGGTATCTGCATCTGTACATCTTGATGATTCTGATTGCCCTGATTGCCATGCTGATCTATGCCGTCGCCAGTTCGCTGCCTCCCGCCGCCGCGCCTGAGCCTGCTCTTCCCGCCGCCGGCCAGCTGCATCAGAATGCCGCCCCCCTGCAACCGTAATTGCTCCCGTCTGGATGGAAAACATGCCGCAAAATCCCTTCTTTTGGTGGGCTGGACTGATTACCGCGCTGCTCCTCGCGCCATTGCTGCCCGGCGTAATCAACAAAACCAAGGCCTGCTTTGTCGGACGGCAGGGGCCCAGCCTGCTGCAGCCCTATTACAACCTCCACAAGCTATTCCGCAAAGACTGCATCCGCAGCAGCACCAGCTGCGGCCCGCTCGCCTGGGCGCCCGGGCTCGAACTCAGCGCTTTGCTGCTGGCGTTGCTGTTCCTGCCCTACGCCAATCAGCTCAGCCCCTTCGCCTTTACTGGCGATGCGTTCCTCTTCGCCTACCTGCTCGGGCTGGGCCGCTTCGCCCTGGTTATTGGCGCGATGGACACCGGTTCCAGTTTTGAGGGCATGGGCGCCAGCCGGGAAGTGCAGTTCGCAGCCCTGACCGAAGGGGCATTCTTCGCGGTCATCGGCTTCCTGGCTTTCGCCAGCCGCTCCCTGAACCTGTCCGAGATGCTGTCCTGCCCCTTGCCGGCCAATGTCCCCACGGTCATCGCTGCGGTGATTCTGGCCGCCGGCATCGCCTTTATCGTCATGCTGGTTGAGAACAGCCGGGTTCCCTTCGATGATCCCGAAACCCACCTGGAGCTGACCATGATTCACGAAGCCATGATTCTCGATTACAGCGGCCCGGATTTGGGCTTCATACTATACAGCGCCGCTCTGAAGCTCTGGCTGATGACTGCTCTCGTGGTGCTGATGCTCCTGCCGGGAGACCTGGCCTCAGCGCCGGTGCTGTTCATCCTGCATCTCCTCGGGGTACTGCTCGGGGGAATCGTCATCGGAGCAGTCGAAGCGGTCAGTGCCCGTTTCCGCTTCCTCAAGCTGCCGCAATTTCTGCTGGGGGCGCTCTGCACCGCCCTGATCGCGCTGGCACTGACTGTCATTGGCACTGGAGGAGGCCGGTAATGAACGATCTACTGAGTTTGCTTCTCGGCGCGCTGCTGGTCCTGAACCTGCTCCTGGCCAGCGCCAGCCGGCTGCGGCATTGCATCAAACTGGTGGCCATCCAGGGTGTGTTGCTGGGGCTGCTATCCTTGGCCTGCGCCCAGTCCAGCGGCGGACATAACTGGCAGTTCCTGCTGGTGATGATCCTGAGCTTGCTGATCAAAGGCGGGCTGCTCCCGTATTTGCTCCTATATACTATGCGCCGGATCAGCGTCCGGCGCGAACTGGAGCCGGTAGTCGGCTACTCGCTGTCGCTGGTCATCATCCTGGCCTTGACCGGCGGAGCTTTCTGGCTGAGCAGCATTACGCCCACTGCCGTCGCTCACGGTGCGTCACCCCTGGTGCTGCCGGCCGCTCTGAGTACCATCAGCACCGGGCTGTTCCTGATGGTGACCCGGCGCAAAGCCATCACCCAGGTGATAGGATTCCTGGTTTTTGAAAACGGCATCAGCATCTTCGGCACCGGGATGATGATTCACAACGGCCTGCTGGTCGAGCTCGGACTGCTCCTCGACATCTTCGCCCTGGTCTTCATTATGGGCCTCGCGGTATTCAACATCAACCGTAGTTTCCAGCACATCGACACCCACTCGCTTAACGCCCTCGGAGACTGAAGTCCGCCTGCAGCCACCCGCCGGGCTGTATTATCCACCCCAAGCTCATTCCCCACCCCCTGCACACACCTATGCTAGCTCTGCTAATGGTCCTCCTGCCGCTGCTGTTCGCCGCCGCAGCCCCGATACTCCGCAAACGTCCGCTGGCACTCTACAGCCTGTTGCCTGTTGCCGGCTTGTCCCTCTGCCTGGTTCTCGCCGCCGACCTGTTCTGCCCTGAACGAGACCTCTTCAGTTTGTATCTCGGGGGAACCCCAATTCTGGCCGCAGATGCCATCAGCCGCTTCTTCCTGCAACTCACCGCCGGGCTCTTCCTGGCGGTATCCGTGCATGCCTTCTTCTGGCTGCCAGCCACGCGGGAGCACAGCTCACACCGCGTTCCGGGCACCCGCACTATGCACCGCTATTTGTTCGTGCTCTTCCTCCTCGCTTTCGTGAGCATGATGAATCTCAGCATTCTCTCCGCCCATTTCGGGCTGCTCTGGGTGGCAGTGGAGGCCACCACTCTGGCCAGCGCTCCGCTGATCCTGTATCACTGTTCCGAGGGCTCCCTGGAGGCAATGTGGAAGTACCTGCTGCTCTGCTCCATCGGCATCGGACTGGCGCTGTTCGGCATATTGCTGCTGGCCTTCGCCGGCAAAATCTCCTCCTGTCCGCCCGCCAGCCTCGGTTTTGCCGATCTGTCTGCTCCGGGGGTGTCATTCCACCCCGTGTGGTTCAAGATCGGTTTTGTCTTCTGCCTCGCTGGCTTCGGCACCAAAATGGGCTTGGTTCCCTTCCATTCCTGGCTGCCGGACGCCCACAGTGAGGCCCCCGCGCCGGTATCCGCCCTGCTGTCCGGCGCACTGCTGAACTGCTGCCTGCTGGCCGTGATGCGCACCTTGCGCCTGGCTCCCGCAGAAGTACTGCCGTTCTGCCGGACAATGCTGACCATCCTGGGCCTGCTCTCGGTTCTGGTAGCTGCGTTCCTGATCATCCGCCAGAAAGACTTTAAGCGGATGCTGGCATATTCCAGTATTGAGCACCTGGGCCTTTGCGCTCTGCTGCTGTGCTACTGCCAGACGGCCCTGACTACCCACGTCATCGCTCACTCCGTCAGCAAAATGATGCTGTTCCTGCTGGCCGGGAACATCCTCCTGGCTTACGACACCCGCAGCATCAGCAAGGTGACCGGGATGTTCAGCACTCTGCCCCGTACTGCCTGCCTGTGGCTGATCGGGCTGTTTGCCATCTGCGGTACCCCCCCCTCGCCGCTGTTCGTAACCGAATATCTGCTCGTCACCAGCCTGCCGCCATTGCTGGCCATACTGCTGTTGGTACTGCTGTTCATTGTTTTTGCCGGCATGGCCACTGCTTGCCTCTCGATGACCATGGGCACGCCCGCCCCGGGCAGCCACGAGCGTCAGGCCGCGCAGGCCGCCGCAGAACAACTTACTATCGTCCCCGGAGCTGCGGCCTTGGGCATCCTTATCTTGGGCTACATCACCACCCTCTGGATGAAACAACTGCTCTGACTATGACTGCCACAACCCTGACCATCAACAACGCCACCGCCGCACCGCTGCAGGAGGTGCCATCCCTGCCAGTCAATGATTTCCGGGATACGCTCCAGGAGCTGGTGCAGCAGCAGGAGCACCGCGTCAGCGCCTTCTTCGGCCTGCCAGCCAGCCCGGCGGGGCGCGGTCTGGAGCTGGTGGCGGTACTGAGCCATCCCGAAGCGGGAAAATGCGAGCTGGTCAGGACTGCAGTGCAGGACTCTTTTCCCTCCCTGACCCCGGATTGCCCCGCGTTCCACTGGTTCGAACGCGAACTGGCTGAACAGTATTGCCTGGAAATCCCCGGCCATCCCTGGCTGAAGCCAATCCGTTTCCAGCCACCGCTGCCCGGCGCCTGCAGCCGCAAAACCGCCACCGCCCCAAATCTCACCGTCGGCGACACCAATTACTTCACGCTGGCCGGCGAGGCCTGCCATGAGGTCGCAGTCGGACCGGTCCACGCCGGGGTCATCGAGCCAGGACACTTCCGCTTCCAATGCCTGGGCGAAGATGTCTACTCCCTGGAGATATCCCTCGGCTACCAGCACCGCGGACTGGAAAAAATGCTCCCCGGCGGACCAGACCGCCGGACCCTGCCCCTGATCGCCACCGCCAGCGGCGACTCCAGCATCGCTAGCACCACCGCTTATGCGCAGCTCTGTGAAAGCCTCGACCCCGGCCTGCAGCCGGAGTCGGGGGCGCTGCTGCTGCGCGGCATCGCGGCGGAGCTGGAACGCCTGGCCAACCACGTCGGTGACCTGGGGGCCCTGGCCGGAGATGTAGCCTTCCTGACTACTGCCGCATTCTGCGGCCGGCTGCGCGGCGAATTTCTGAATATGACTGCAGAAATCTGCGGCAACCGCTTCGGGCGCAATCTCGTCTGCCCCGGCGGCGTGAACATGACATTCACTCCGGCGCAAGCCGGGAAAATCCTGGCTTGGCTGCAACGCGTCCTGCCGGAGGTCGAGAACGCTCTGGAGCTGATGTTCGAGAGCGCGACCGTCCTGGACCGTTTTGAAGGCACCGGCACGGTATCCAAGGCCGCCGCCCTCGAGCTCGGGTTGGTGGGCCCTGCGGCCCGGGCCTGCGGGGTGGCCCTTGACCTCCGTCACAGCCACCCCTACGGCTGCTATAAGGTCTCCGCACCCGCGCTGGCTGCAGGCACGTCAGGTGATGTGCTGGCCCGGGCTTGGCTGCGCCGTCAAGAGATCGCCGCTTCTGCCGCCTGGCTGCAGAAGCAACTCGCCGGCTGGCAAAAAGAGAACTGCCGCCACCGGGGCACCCCGCGTCTAGCCCCCGGCATGATCGCCGTTTCCATGGTCGAGGCCTGGCGGGGAGAGATGTGCCATGTCGCCGTCACCGCCGCAGATGGTACTTTCCGACGCTATAAAATCGTGGACCCCTCATTCCACAACTGGTTCGGACTGGCAATGGCAATGCGGGGGGAGCAGATTTCACACTTCCCCATCTGTAACAAGAGTTTCAATCTCTCCTATTGCGGTCATGACCTGTAACCAGAACAGACCCAGAACCTACCTCCGCCAGGTGATAATATGTTTACTGTCCTGAAAGCACGCCTGAAACAAGGATACCGGACCGGGAAATTCCCGCCCGCGCCACCTAATCTCCCGGAGAAATTCCAAGGGCGGCCGGCTCTCGCTGCGTCTCAATGCCGCCAGGGCTGCCGGGCCTGCCTGGAGGTCTGCCCCAGTGCTGCAATTGTCCCAAGCGAAGGGCGGCCGGCCCGGATTGATACCGGCAGATGCTTGTTCTGCGGCGAATGCGCCGCCGTTTGCCCCGGCGAGGCCATCCGCTTCGACCCGGCGGAGTACCGCCTGTCGGCCTTCAGCCGGCAGGGTCTGCTTGACCCGCAGCAGGACTCCGTTCCGCCGGCGGCACTGCAGAAACTCTGCCGGCGGTCCTTGAGCATCCGCCAAGTCTCGGCCGGGGGCTGCGCGGCCTGCGAGCTGGATTTCAACGTCTTGAACACCCTGGCCTGGGATTTGTCCCGCTTCGGCATCTCAGTCACCGCTTCGCCGCGGCACGCCGACTGCCTGCTGATAACCGGGCCGGTGTCCCGCAATATGCTCATCGGACTGCAGAAAACCTACGCGGCCATGCCCCGGCCAAAATGGGTCATCGCCTGCGGCGCCTGCGCCATCTCCGGCGGAATCTACCGCGACAGCAGCGAATGCTGCGGCGGAATGGAGGAAATCATCAAACCAGACCTCTATATACCAGGCTGCCCGCCCCACCCCGCCAGCATCCTCGACGGACTGCTGCGACTGCTGGGCCGGGACCGGGATGCCGGCCCAGCACCACTGCCCCCGAAATCCTGATTACTGGTTAATCTGCGCCGATTGGTGCTAGATTGTCGCTGTAGAGGCGCCATTTTAGCTTGACCTCGGCATGACTTGGTTTGCGCCGGCAGCAGAGATAGCAGCTGCCACCTGCAGGCGAGTATACTCAGCTGAAATGCAGGCTCTGACCCGATCGCGCCAGCTCCCGCGGCGGGGATTCTTTGTCCTTTACTGGGAAGCAGTTGTCCGGGAACAAGGTATTTGTATGCAATTGCTGACCTGTGCCTTGAAAAAATTGCCCAAAGCACTAATTTTTGCCCCGCGCCCTTGATTCTAGCGGTGGGCCCACCCCACCGATTGGGGGGCCTCCAGCCCTATTTGGACGCGCGCGCGAGGGGGGGCGGAAGCAGACGATGGCAGCATTGCCATCACTCCCGCAAAATGGTTCATGCTCGAAGATTGGTGCTGGACAAAGAGCTTGGCCATAGTGGTTGGGTTGGCCAAGCACCCGGCAGTGCTCCAGGGCGCGGGGGTGCCGTCGCCAGAGCGGCAGGTGCCAGAGCGGCAGGCGCCGGAGCGGCATGGTGCCGGAGCGGCAGGTGCTAATTCAAGCCTGCGCTACATACGACAGCCTGGAAGCAACCAAGTGCTCAGCATAAGATTTCTCAGATTAACGATTTCTGTCTGCTGCCTGCTGCTTCCTGAGTCATTTTTCGCGGTAATTACAGTTCTGAACTTGCAAAGTCGGAATTGGCATTTAAATTATTAGAGATTTCTTCGCCGGGCTAGCTCAGTCGGTAGAGCAGTGGAATCATAATCCACGTGTCATTGGTTCGAGTCCGATGCCCGGTACCATTTTCCAGCCGCTTAAATCACCAGATTTAGGCGGCTGTTTTGTTTTTGTGTCAGCGGCACCGCTGCCGGAGTGCCGCCACGACGCTGCGCCTGCCTTGGCGGTGAGCGGCAGAATTCTTGTTGCGAACAGTTGTGAAACGGGAAAGGGCCAATACATTAAGCCGTGTGCTCAGCCCGGCAGGTGACATTTTATGGACCACTATGGCACAAGGATATCAGATGGCTCAGAAATGCGAATCCAATTATGAGTTCCGGAAACAGCTGCATCGGGTGCATCGCAACCGCCTCAACCCGGCCCGGAACCGGCGGCGGGGACAGGAAATCCGCATCAGCGAAAAATGGCAGATTCTGATCCCGCTGACTGCCAGCGAGTACCTGTTCCGGGTGGCTCAGGACCTGCAGGACTATTTTGCCGTCAGCCTGGGCCTCGCACTGCTGCTGAAACGCAGCGCCCGCCGGTGCGGCAGCGCAGGGCATCCGGCCATTGTCATTGCCACCCCAGCGGAGCTGCCTGAACCGGGCGCGGCGCTGACCGCTCCCCGCAGCTTCACTCTGTCGGCAACCCAGAACTGCGTACTGCTCTGCGGCGCGGATGAGCGCGGCGCAGCCCAGGCCTGTTATCACCTCGAGGACCTGCTGAATCTCCGCCAGGCGCCATTCCTCAGTCCGCAGAAAGTCACCCGCGCACCCCTGTTTTCGCCCCGGATGGTCCATTCCGGCTGGGGCATCGACCAATTTCCAGACCAGCACCTGAACGCCATCGCCCACGCCGGGATGGACGCTATCCTGATTTTCGTCAAAGATGTCAATATCACCACCACCGGCTTCCTGGATTTCAACCACACTATTGACCGTGCCGCGGCCTTCGGACTGGATGTCTATTTCTACAGCTACATCAAGAGCCGCCGCCACCCCGAGGATGCCGACGCAGTACAATTCTATGAGCACACCTATGGTCGCCTGATCCGGGCTTGCCCGGGAGTCAAAGGAGTGGTCTTCGTTGGTGAATCCTGCGAATTCCCCTCCCACGACGAGCGCAGCAAAGGCCGCTTGCGCCTGGACCCGGTTCCGCCCGGGCAGGAGAATGACCCGCGCCCCTTCCCTGGCTGGTGGCCCTGCCGCGATTATCCGCAGTGGCTGGACCTGGTCAAGGGCATTATGCGCAAATACAACCCCGCCCTGGATGTCGTCTTCTGGACCTACAACTGGGGCTGGGCCCCGACCGAAGACCGCCTGGCACTGATCCGCAGCCTCCCCCGTGATATCTCCCTCCAGGTCACCTTCGAGATGTTCGAAAATATCGAGAAAGGCGGCATCCCCACCCGCTGCGTCGACTACACCGTTTCGTTTGCCGGGCCGGGGCAGTACTTCCGCACCGAGGCCCAAACCGCAAAAGAGCGGGGCATCCCGCTGTACGCCATGGCCAATACCGGCGGGCTGTCCTGGGATATCGGGGTCATACCCTACCAGCCCATCCCGTTCCAATGGAAAAAACGCTGGGAGGCGCTGCTGGCCGCCCGGCGCGACTGGGGACTGAGCGGATTGATGGAGTCACACCACTACGGCTGGTGGCCGTCCTTTGTCAGCATCCTCAGCAAAGAGGAATACTGGAGCAACGCCCGGCCATTCACCGAACATCTGCAACAGGTGGCTGAATGCCTGTTCGGTCGGCGCGGCGCCGCACCGGCCATTGCCGGTTGGGCACTCTGGAGCGCAGCCGCCACCGATTATGTACCCACCAACGAGGACCAATACGGGCCTTTCCGCATCGGCCCGACCTATCCCCTGCTTTTCCTCAATGAGGACCACAAGGTCCCGGATGTGCCGTATGCGCATTTCGGCGCCCGCATCATAAATACGCCGTATTTTCCCCACAATTCCGCCATCGTCCCAGGAGAAATTGCCCTGCTGCAGAGCATGGCCGGGAAGATGCGTCAGGGCAGCGCTCTGCTGCTGCAGGCCCGGCAGCACTCTCCGGCAGTCAGCCGGGAAGAGGCGGACAGCATCGTGCGGCTGGGGAATTTCATCTGCTGCTGCATCCAGACCACCATCAATGTCAAACGCTGGTATCTCGGCAATCAAATCCTGCTGGACCCCCAGTCCGGATGGACCGAAAAACATACCGCGCTGGCGCAGATGCGCGCCATCCTGGCAGAAGAGAAAGCGAATGTCGAGGCCGCCCTGCCGCTGGTCACTGAGGACTCCCGCCTGGGCTGGGAACCGAGCATGGAATACATGACTGATCCCGAACACCTGCGGTGGAAACTGCAGCTCCTGCAGGAGACCCGCGACCGGAACCTCCCGGCTTTCGAACAGCAGCTCCGGCAGAAGAAAAAAGCCCCCCGCCGCCAGGCCCCCCCCGCCGCACCGCCCTGGGAATAACTCACACCGTGCCTGACCAAAACCACTACCAAGATTTCTTTCTCGAGGCCGCAGCCGAGCCAGAGGAAATCCGGGAAAGCACGCGCAACCTGCCCATCGATGCGCGCGTGCACGGCGAGGTCCTGCGCATCGTCTACAGCAATCCCGAGAATTCTTATGCCGTGGTGAGACTGCGCAGCAGCAGCCCCGACCACGCTGAAATCACCTTGGTCGGACTGCTGCATGGCCTGCAGGAAGGACAGGAAATCGAAGCCGAGGGATGCTGGGAGCTGCACCGCGAACACGGACGCCAATTCAAGGTCGAATCGTTCCGGGCAGTGCTGCCCTCCACCGCGGCCGGAATCAGGAAATTCCTCGCCTCGGGCATCCTGCCCGGCATCGGCGAGACGTATGCCGAACGCATTGTCCAGACCTTCGGACAGGATACACTGCATATCCTGGACAATTTTTCCGAACGGCTGCATGAGGTGCCGGGAATCGGGCGGAAACGCCTGGCCGATATCCGCAAAGCCTGGAAGGAAAACAGCAGCAACCGGGAGACCATGATCTTCCTGCAGGGACTGGGAATCTCAACCGCGTACTGCCAGCGCATCATCAATAAATACAGCGCCGTCGGTGCCCCGGAAATCGTACGCCAGAACCCCTACCGTCTGGCCGCCGACATCGACGGCATCGGCTTCCTGACCGCCGACCGCATTGCCCGCCAGCTGGGCATCGAGGCCAATCACCCGCTGCGTCTCTGCGCCGGAGTGGTATACACCCTGGAAGAACTGGCCAGCCGGGGAAATGTCTGCTTCCCGGCCCTGCTGCTCGAAGCCGAAGCGGCTAAAACCCTGGGCGTCGAACGACCGGAGGCGCAGGCCGGCCTGCAGACCGCCCTGCAGGAAAACAAGGTCCTGGCTCAGGATGTTACCGGGCCGGAGATGCCATCCCGCTTCATCTATCTGCGCCGGCTCAAAATCGCCGAACTGGAATTGGCCGAGGCACTGAAGCTGCTCCTGCAACAAGCGCCCAACACGCAGCTGCCCCGGGATCAGTCCTGGATGCACGAATTCGCCCGCCTGAACGAAAAGCAGCGCCAGGCGGTCGCCTGGGCTCTGCAGTGCCCCTGCAGCATCGTCACCGGCGGTCCCGGGGTGGGCAAGACCACCGTGGTCGCGGCCATGGTGGCGGCAGCCAAAGTGCTGCGCTGGAAAATCAGCCTGGCGGCACCGACCGGTCGAGCCGCCAAACGCCTGTCCGAAGCTACCGGGATGGAGGCTGCGACCATCCACCGGCTGTTGAAATGGGAAGTCGAAAGCAAGTCCTTCTACTATGGCCCGGAACACCAGCTGCCCTGTGATATCCTGGTCATCGATGAAATTTCCATGCTGGACATCACCCTGGGGGCCAGCTTATTCCGGGCCATTGCACCTGGAACCCGCGTGGTCCTGGTCGGCGACAAGGACCAACTGCCCTCAGTGGGACCGGGGGCCGTGCTGCACGACCTGGTCAACTGCCGGCAAATTCCCGTGACCTTCCTGACCGAAATCTACCGCCAGTCGGGCGACAGCCGCATCATCGTCAATGCCCACGCAGTTAACCAGGGCCGGATGCCGGACTTGCGCCCGGCACCGGCTGGCAGCCGCGCGGATTTCTACTGGCTGGAGCAGGATGATCCGGACAAGGCTGCAGACTGGCTGACCAGGATGGTGGTGGAGCGCGTCCCCAAGGCCTTCGGTTTCGACCCGATGACTGAAATCCAGGTGCTGTCGCCGATGCATAAGGGTGTCTGCGGCATCCAGGCTCTGAACAGCCGGCTGCAGGAGGCGCTCAATCCCAGCCAGGGCGGCCAGAAGCCGGAGCTGGTCAGCGGCGGCAGGGTCTTCCGCCTCGGTGACCGGGTGATGCAGACCGCCAACAACTATGACAAGGGTGTCTTCAATGGCGAGATGGGACGCATCTCCTGTCTGAACCAGAATTCCTTCTCGGTTATTTTTGAGCAGGCGGAGATCAATTACGACCTCAGCGAGACTGATCAGCTGGTGCTCTCGTACGCGGTCACGGTGCATAAGTCTCAGGGCAGCGAATTTCCCGTGATCATCCTGCCGGTGCTGACCCAGCACTATGTGATGCTGCAGCGCAATCTGATCTACACCGGCATGACCAGGGCCCGGAAGCTGCTGATTATGATTGGCTCCCATAAGGCCTTGGAAATCGCGGTCGGAAACAACGCCCCCATGCGCCGGCTGTCGCTGCTCTCACAGCGCCTATGCGGCACGGTCACAGGCAAATAGCGGGCTACCGGTAGTCTGCCTGGCGCAGATTATGCAGAGCACCTGCAGGGGGGAAATTTCACCTGAATTTTATCCGATCTTGCCGTCCGGCCTTGTAAAATACCCTTAAGGATTCATAGTATATGAGTTACCGCAAGTAATCAATACCGGCCCGGTAGCTCAGCAGGATAGAGCAACTGCCTTCTAAGCCGTAGGTCGTGGGTTCGAGCCCCGCCCGGGCCGCCAT
>JAAYYJ010000173.1 GCA_012515455.1 Oligosphaeraceae bacterium | reverse complement strand
TGATTTTGACCCTGGTGCCCATCACTGGCTCCTTGCCGCTGCGCCAGCCCCGCAGCTGCCAGTCCGTAGCGCCCTGCCAGACTGCGTCTTCCTGACCATCGATCAGGGGCGCCGACTGACATTTATACAGCTCGGCGGCCGGCAGAAACGCAGCCACCGTCCACAAAATCAGCACTGACAGGATATTTTTCATTGCCGGGCCTCCTGCAAGGTCAGAATCGCTGCCGCTGCCATGGTACGCAGCTTCTCTGCGGTATCGTTACTGAAATACTGGGTCTCAGTGATGCCATTCACATAGGCCTGGCGGTCTCCTGTCCAGGGGATATGTCCGAGGATATCGGCGAGAGCCTGCCTGGCCGCAGCGGCTGCCGCCGGCCGCCCCCCCCGCTCGGTCTCTTCGATCATCTGTTCCAGAGTATACAAGTACTTGTAATCGGTGATGCCTTCACGGATACCTTCCCATTCCAGGGAGAAAATACTGACCTTCTCCAGGCTGGGTTTCGTAACCGGGTACGTCATGCCATAAGATTTCTCGGCCGTGAAATTATCCATCGGGTCCACTTTCCCGCGCCGGTAGGCCTGGTAGGTATACGACAGGTGGCCGCAGACCCCCAGCTTATAGCTCTGGAAGCCGCTGTGCAGGCGGTTCGGCATCAGGCCGCCCTCCTGGCCGGTGTAACAACCGCCACCCAGAAACCAGTAGCGCAGAGGGTATTTGCCGCTGATCGCCTGCAGCTCCTGATACGTCTCCTGATTCTGCCCGATAAAGGAATTGCAGGAGATATCCAGGTACGGCGCGAGCTCATTCACATAGCGCGGCGCATAGACGCAGGAAGCAGTCCGCACTCCGGCCTCCTTGGCCAGACGGTTCTGCCAGCCCGCCAAGTCCATGCTGCGGATATGCGGCTCGTCCGCACCCATATAGTACCAGTCATCGTAGCCGGGACCACCGTATTTTTTCATCCAGCCGTCGAATTCCCGGATGAAATCCACGAAGGCCTGCCGGATCTCCGGGTCATCGAACCAGCGTTCCTGCTTCGGCTTGCCGCAGCGCTCCATCGCAATCACCTCGGCCCGCATGCCGTAGACGATCACCGGACCGCTCATCCCGGCCGCTTTGCGCTGACGCTGGAAAGTCTCGACCGAGCCCTCACTGCCGAGTGTCCGATGCAGAGAAGTCACGCCGTAATCCACCATATCACGCAGATAGCGCACCGCCAATTCATCAGAGTAATGCCGCTGCGGGGTCACGTGCATGCGCGAGTAGGCCGACCAGACCATGTCCGGCGGAGTCTTAAGCTGGAAGGGCAGCACGCGCAAGCGCAGCGGCAGAGCGATTGCCTCCTCACCGCAGCGCACTTCGAGCTGTCCGCTGTATACCCCTGGCGGGCATTCCTCGGCCAGGCGGGTCTGCAGCCAGAAAATCCTGTTCCCGCCCGGGCCCAGAGTGACCTCCTCCTGGGGATAAATCAGCTCGGGGATCTCATAATATGTATATGGACCGCGCGGATAATCCCAGAAATGCACATTCGAGATTGCGATGCTGCCAGCAGGCAGCAGCTCATTCTTCTCATTACGCAAAGCGCTGATGCTGAGCAGCTGTAGCTGCCGTTCCTGTCCGGGGTTATGGATGGTGAAATGCCAGACCGCATAATCTCCCGGGGTGGTGAAGGTCGAGACCTCGCGAATCAGTTCGAAGCCCTGCGGGATGCTGTTGGGATAAATATGCCGGGGAGACCGGCGGTAGGCCACCGGTACCGCCAGGGACGGATTGGCCGGGTCGGCCTCGGCCGCCCGC
>JAAYYJ010000172.1 GCA_012515455.1 Oligosphaeraceae bacterium | reverse complement strand
CACAACGGCGATTTTTCCCAGGTCAGCAGCAGCATAGCGCCCTGGCCGGCCGGCTTCCCCACTGCGATGGCGGTGCGCAACCGCAACTGGTACGCCTATCATGACGGAGCGATACACATCACCCGTCCCAGCGAAAACGACAAATGGGTGCAGTTCAATGTCTTTTTTGTCTGCGAAGCGAACCGCAAGTACCATGCTTCGGCCCGGGTGCGCAACGACAACAAAATCCGGGGCACGGCGGTGGGCAGCATCTCCTTCCTCGATGCCACGTTGCAGGATTTGCCGGAAGCGAAAATCGCGTTCTATCCCGGGAACCGCGACTCGCATGACTGGAAGAGCGTGAGTGCGCAGTTCTATGCCCCGGAGAAAGCCGTCTTCGGCAAGATGACCTTCTTAGTGTATGGCGTGAAGGAGCAAACCCTGAGCTTAGATGACTTGCAGATTGTGCCTGAGGACTACAGCCCGCAGGAAGTCAAGCTGAAGGACCGCCTGCGGGACCAGCTGCTCACCAGCTGGTACAAGCCGCTGAATTTTATCGAAAGCAATTCTGCGGCCGTCGAGACTGCGCATGTGAAATGGCTGAAGCCGGCTGGCTTCAGCCTCCCCGAGGTACTGTTCCTGCCCATGGTGCGCGGGAATTACGCCTCTCTGGAGCGCCGCCTGGCAGTTGAGCTGGGGCAGCGTCTGGAATACCGCTGGCAGATGATACCTCTGCTGGCCCGGGTCTCGTACATCAACGGCAGCGGCATCATGGGTGTGTACCGCAACACCATCCTGCCCGAACTGGAGCCATACACCCAGGAATGCCTGAATCAGGCGCCGGAATACAAGGTCATTCTGATCCACGAGGTGGATTTTAAAAAAGATGTCAGTGAGGCATTTGTGACCTGGCTGTCGGCCCGGGCCCGGAAATCCTCGTTGCTGTTCAGCAACTGCCTGAACATCCCGGCCGAGCTGCTGGGCCAGGCAGTAGCAGTGCCGCCCGAGCTCTCGGCCTTGCCCCGGATGCGGGTGGTCTCAGACAGCAATTTCGGGAAATTTCTGCGCTGTCATCAGCGCGGCGACCTGCGTTCGGCGGTGATCAGCCTCCAAAGTACCCAGAGCCGTTACAACCCCGCGGTCCCGCAACCGGACGTCGACAACCGCTATCCCGCTTACGTGAGCCGCGATTTCCCTTTCTGGGAATACAATTACCTGACCTTGGCCAAGTTGCTGCGCTGGGTCGCCGGCGTGGCTCCGGAAGCCGTGTTGACTCAACCCGCTCCGGGAAAGGCGGCCATTCAATGCACTGAGGCTTTCACCGCGGACCTTGAGCTGGTCTGTGAGAATCTCTGGCGGCAGGAGACCGCCCGGCAGAACCTTACCCTGGCGCTGCAAGCCGGCAGCAACACCCTCGACTGGCCGGCCCTGAACCTGCCCGGCGGCACCCATGTCACCAAAGTATTCCTGAAGCGGGAGGGGAAAATTCTTGATGCGGCGGCCTACTGCCTGGACCTCCCCCAGGACCTGACCGTGAAGATGGATTTCCCGGCCGGCCGGCGCGGCAGCCTCAGCCAGAGCCTGCCCATCCAAGCCGAAGCATCGCCGGCGGAGGCGGAATTGACCCTGCAAATTGAAGATGCGGATTTCCGCCTGGTGGCGCAGGCCTCCGGGCGCGGCTCGGTGCGCCTCGATTTCCAGCCGCAGGCGCCGTATTCGACCCTCTACCGGGCGCTGCTCAGTGCCCGCCAGGACGGCCGCGTCCGGGCGCAGAGTTGCGAGGAATTCATTATTGCGGGCCAGCAAGCCGACCCGCAGGAGCTCACCGCGGTCGTCTGGCCAGCGGGCGACACCTTGAAATTCCCTCTTTACCGCCAGCTGGGCTTTAACCAGGCCATCATCTGGTGCCGGGACAACCGCCAGGCGGTGCGGGCACTGCGGAACTTGAATCTCGAGCCCTCGGTTTATGGTCTCGGCTCGACCTCTTTCGGCAATTGGACCACCTACAAGGATGACAAGAAATCCGACTCGGTGCGGGAGCCCTGTTTTTCCTCCGGTGCGGCCCAAGAGCGGGCGGCCAAGACCATCGCCGAGCTGTGTGCCAAAAGCGACTCCTCTGCTCTGGATGTGAAATATCACTTCGTCGGCGACGAGCAGTTCATCGGCAGCACGGTCTGCTTCTCCCCGGAT
>JAAYYJ010000171.1 GCA_012515455.1 Oligosphaeraceae bacterium | reverse complement strand
GACCATATCGACTACATTGCCAAATTGATTGGCGTGGACCATGTGGCCATCGGTACCGACAACACCTACCACGGCAAACATCCCGAAGGCGTGAGCGGCTACCCAAATGCCCGTTACAAGGGCAATGCCTTCTGGGGGAACTGGGGGCGTTCCGGCGGCATGCCGGTTCCGCCCACCGATGAATCGGTCGCAGGCAGCCTGGCCTGGACCAACTGGCCGCTGTACACAGTCGGACTGGTAATGCGTGGTTATTCCGATGAGGACATCGCCAAGGTCCTGGGCCAGAACTTCCTGCGGGTGCTCAAAGCCAATGAACCCGAGCGCATGGTCCACGCTGCCGATCTTGCCCTGCACTGAAATCGCAACGCATCCCCCAGCCTCTACTGGGCCAGGGGGATTCTTAAATCACACCACCAATCAACAACTGGAATTATGAAAATCGATCATCACGTCCACAGTGACTCCGATGACCCGCAAATGGTGCGGAAATTCATCTCCGTACTGGAGCAAAATGAGACTATTGCCTGCCTCAGCGGCGGGCATTGGCGGGGAGACCATACCTATCCCGGGAATGACGCCACCCTGCGCATCGCCCGGCAATACCCGGACTGGGTGGTGCCTTTCGCCTGGATCAACCTCTGGCATGACAACGACTTGGCCGAAGTGGACCGCCTGATTGATCAGGGCTTCCGGGGCTTCAAGTTCATCGCCCCATGGTATGAATACGACCACGATCTCTATATGCCAATCTATGAAAAAATCGAACCGCTGGGATTCCCTGCCCTCTTTCATACCGGCCATTACCGCCCCAGCCCTACTCAAGCTACCCCGGATTTCCGGCGCCCATTGGTGCGCAATATGCAACCGCTGACCCTGGACCGCATCGCCCGCTCCTTCCCCAAACTGCCGGTGATCATGGCTCATCTGGGCACCTCGCTGTTCCGGCAGCAGGGCGCGCAGCTGGTGCGCTCCACCCCGAATATCTACGCCGACCTGGCCGGCTGCGGCAGCTGGGGCAGCCTCTCGAGCCAGGCTCTGGAGGAACTCTTCGTTTTCAAATACTGCTACGGCAGCAGCAACGCCATGCACAAGCTGATGCTGGGCTCCGATGCCTATATCAGCCTGCCGGAAATCATCCCCGAAGCGCAAAAATACTACTCCCAAATCATCCCGGCTGAATTCCAGGACAAGGTTTTCGGCGGCAATATCGCTCCTTGGCTGGGCCTCAAGATAAATTAGTGCAGGAAACACCAATGGACGTCAGCCAATACCATATCATTGACGCGCACATCCACCCTCTGGCCGAAGAAAAATCCTGCCGGCTGCTGCTCTTCGGGCAGGAAATGAGTGAGGAGGAGTTCGTATCTGAACTGCGCGCGGCCGGCATCGAACAGACCTGCGGCTCAGTCGTGAAACGCTTCCCCGCCCCACCGGAGTCCTTCCGGGAAATCCAGGCTCTGAACCGGGCCGCACTGTCCTTCCGCGACCGCCAGGGTGATTTCTATATCCCCGGTGTGCATGTCCATCCCGCCTTCCCGGTCGAATCCTGCCGGGAGCTGCTCAAGATGCGCGACGAACACGGGGTGAAATTCGTCGGCGAGCTGGTTCCTTACATGATGGAATTCCGGGACTGCCTGTCGCCGGCCATGCTGGAAATCTTCGCCTGCATTCAGGAATTGGGCCTGACGGTGAATCTGCACCTGCTGCAGGAGAGTGACCTGCCGGAAATCCTGCGCCGCTTCCCGTCCCTAAAGCTGATTGTCGCGCATCCCACCGCAGACCCCAAAGTCTACGCCACCCGGTTGGAGACGATTGCGCAGTACCCGAACGCCGCTCTGGATATCTCCGGCAGCGGCCCCAACAGCTGGGGGATGCTCCGCTTCGGCCTCAAAACCGCCGGACCGGACAAGATTATCTTCGGCACTGATTTCCCGTTGCGCAGCCCCGGCATGTATGTGGCCGGAGTCCTGGCCGAGCACCTCAGTGAAGAAGAACGCCATGCGATCTTCTCAGGGAACTTCCGGCGCCTGCTGTTGCAATGACTGCAGCCAGAGAGCAAGACTGCCAGCATCAAACGGAGCCTCCTGGCGGGACTGTTCGTCATTGTCCGGAGTGAATAAAATCGCGGCCGGCAAGCTGGTGGTCTTAAAATAGCGCAGCAGGGCAGCGTCATCGTCGGCCTGCAGCACTACAATAGAATATTTCTTCCCCCAGGCGGGAAGCAGTGCTTCCCGCAGGGGCGCCAGCTCAGAGCTGCGTTTTCCCAACAGCAGCAACAGCGGGAGCCGCTGGCCGGCGACGGCGCGCAGTTGGCTGTCCTTGACCGGGAAATCCGCCGGCGGCGGTTCTGATTCGGCGAACGGGCTCGCGTCCTCATGGGGACGCTGTCCGGCCTCGATAGCGCGCTGGGCCTGACGGTGCATCAGCCAGGCCAGTGCCAGCAGCAGCACGGTATAGATGTAGATGCGGGGCGAGAGCAAGCGCTGCTTCGCCCCCCGCAGAGATAGGTTAGACATTGAATCGGATCTCAATTATATCGCCGTCCTTGACCACATAATCCTTGCCATTCAATTTATACAGCTTGGCCTCCTTGGCAGCCTTCTCCGATCCAGACTTGATCAGGTCGTCGTAGGCGATGGTTTCCGCCCGGATAAATCCCCGCTGCAGATCGGAATGGATGCGTCCAGCGGCCTCCGGTGCGGTATAACCCGCCGGGATGGTCCAGGCCCGCACTTCATCCGGTCCGCAGGTAAAGAAACTAATCAGCCCCAGGCAGTTATAGGCTGAGCGTGACAGCCGGTGTGCGGCCGGTTCATGCAGTCCCAGGTCAGCCATGAAAGCCAGGCGCTCCTCTTCATCGAGGGCCAGCAGCTCCTGCTCAATGGCCGCGCTGAGGAACACCACGGTATCGCCGCGGTTCTGCAGCATCTCTACCAGGGCGGCGTTGCGGGCCTGCCCTTCCGCCAGGTCTTCACCGACATTGATGACCGTGATCATCGGCTTCAGGGTCAGGAACTGCAACGACCGGATCAAGCGCATTTCCTCTTCATTGAACTCCAGATTGCGCAGGGGCAGTTCTTTTTGCAGCTGCGCCTGGCAGCGGGCAATTACTTCCTTCTCTTTCTCCTTCTGCGGCGTAGCCTTGACCCGCAGTTCCTTCTGCAGGCGCTCCAGACGCAACTCTGTCATGGCCAGGTCCGCGAACAGGAATTCCAGTTCCACGGTCTCGATGTCGCGAGCGGGATCAACGCTGTTGAGAATATGGAAGACGCTGTCGGCCTCGAAGGACCGCACTACGTGGATCAGCGCATCAGTGCGGCGGATAGGCTCCAGCCAGGCAGCCGACCGCGCATTGTCCGGCTGGATGTCCGGCGGGAGAACCAGCTCGAATTCCGCAAACTTCGTCTTCTTGGGCTTGAACATCGCACTGAGGACCTCGACCCGGGCATCACGCACCGCGGCCACGCCGTGGACCATGCCGTCCTTGGTCGGGGCTTTGTCGGCCGGCAGGCCGGTCAATAACTGGAAGACGGTTTTTTTGCCCACCTGAGGCAGGCCAATGATGCCCAAATTCATAATGATATCCTCAAACCGGTAGTGGTTAACAAGCAACTGCACTGCAATGAAGTGCAGCGTCGGATCAGTATTTTCCGTCCTGGGTCTGGAAATGAGTCGGCTTACCCAGGGAGGGGCCGTCATTCCGGAGCCACCCGGCGGTCCATTTGATGATAGTATTCAGGGGCACCCGCGGATAACCGAACAGCTCGCCGGCTTTGGCCGCATTGTTCAAATAACCATAGCCGTTCGGCTCGCCTGCGAATACCGGTGCTTTGCCCAGCAGCCGCCCGAATTCCTCCGCGACCTGGCGAATGGCAAAACATTCCGGGCCGGTCAGATTGAGAATCATAGCCGGCGCGGCGGCCAGCGACAACGAGAGCAATATCTGCTCCGCCGCATCGCCCTGCCAGATCACATTGGCGTAGCCGGTAGTCAGGTCCAATGGCTCACCATGCAGCACCTTCTCGCCGATGTCACGCAATACGCCATAACGGCATTCCACAGCATAATTCAAGCGGATGTGCACCACTGACTCGAGTTTGCGGTCGGCAAAAAAATCGAACATCCGTTCCCGTCCCAGGCAGGACTGCGCGTATTCGCCCACGGGTTCAGGCGGAGTCTGCTCCGTAGCCCCACCGCTGCTCAGGTGCATGACCGGATAGACGCAACCGGTTGACAGGGAGACAATGCGGCTGCCCTGGAAATGCCTGGCGACATGGTAAGGCACGATGGTGTTCATGGCCCAGGTCTGTGATTTCGCCGCTTCGGCGCCAAATTTGAATCCAACCAGGAAGATCACATTCTTCACCCGTGGCAGTCTGCTTACGGCCTCCCAGTCGGACAAATCGCAGCGGATGGCCTGGCAGCCCGCCGCAACCAGGTCATCCATGGCGGAACGCGCGACCACGTAAACCTTCTGGCCACTGCCGCAGGATTTTACGGCCCGGATGGCCATCCGGGCCAAGGTCGGCCCGGTCTTGCCGGACGCACCGATGATCATCATATCACCTTCCAGGTGACGAAAAAAATCCAGCAGACGCTCGCTGGGCTGGCTCAGCAAATCATCCAATTGAGCCACAGAAGTGATGCTTTCCGGCAACAACATATCGATTAATTCCCTGTTTTGCTTGCACAATCAGTGTCTGTGCCCATGGTACGCCCCCGCTTGCTGGCGGCATAGCTCCGCCAGGGCAGGACGCGGTACGTCCCGTCGGCGGGGTCATACACGGCTATTTCCTGGCGTTTCTTCCAGTCGGGCAGACAGAACAGATTCTGCCCGTTGCGGCGCTGCCGGCGATATTCCCGATGGAAATGCCCCAGGAAGACATTCTTGCTCCCGGCGGCGAACTGCTCTTTGGACCAGGCCTCGACCGCCTGCGCCGGGAAAGCCCGGGAGTATCCCAGCGAACGCTTCTGCATTACGGCCTGGATTCTGGCTACGAGATGGTGGGCGCAGGGCAGATACTCAAGCAGGCAATGGGCCAGGCGGCATTTGCTGAACCATCGGAACAGCAGATGGCCGCGGCCATTCCCGGTCAGGATGGCATCACCATGACAGAACAGATTCCCGCCCAGCTGCAGGCAATTCTCAGCGGCGGCGCTGAAGCAGTCGCGGTGGTGCCGGACGACAAAGAACTCGTGATTGCCCTCGAGCAGATAAATCTTCCGGCGCGGCAATTCCTGCCGGCACCACGCCAGGAAATCGCGCTGCAGGTCATTCTCAAAAGCCGGCAGGGCGATCCACAATTCCATGATATCGCCTAGGAAGCACACATCGTCGGTTCCGGCGGACAACCGGCGCAGGAACGCCCGGAAATCCTGCTCGGCGGGAGTGTTTTCCCGCAGGTGCAGATCAGCGACCAGTACCAGCATTGCTGCTCCGGTCTGCTTAGTGCTGGCAGTTGCAGTCGTCCTCACCGCAGCAACCGTAATCGAAATCCTCATCCGCAGGGTCTTCAAAGCAGAGCAGCTGCGGTTCGACGAATTCCTTGAAATCCGCCTCGGAGTTGATTTCCGGCAGGCCGCTGAGTCCCTGCCAGTACTCGACATGCTCGGCGCATTCTCCCGGCTGCAGGATTTCCAACGGTGCCAGAGTCTCAATCTCACAGAAATCGGCGCAGCTGTACGACTCCACCGAGCAGCCGTGATCAGGATAATCCACCTCAGCGTCGTCAGTAAACAAATCAAAATATTTAATCAACGCCTTGCCGTTGCGGACATAGCCGATCCAGCCGCTCTCAGCATTAAAGCCGATCTTGATCGGGTCTGGGCAGGCGCTGTCCTGCTTCAGGAAAAAATACTCCTCGCCCATGACTAAGCGCGGGTCGGCATAGCTCGAATAGGGCCAGAGCACCAGCGAACGGTCCGGGGCATAAGGATATCCGAGTTGATCGCGCTTCTGGGGGATCACTGCCATGCCCCCAGGAGCCATCACGGACAGGGCCCAGGGCGCCAGCTCGACTTCCCACTGCCCGCAGTTTTCGAGTGTGTGGGTGACCACAAACAGACCGAGGTTGCCTTGCTCAATCCGGATGCGCTTGCGAATGCCGGTCAGCGGCTCAACCGGAGCGGAGAATTCAATGCCGTCATTGAACTCCTCCACCTCGACCGGGTCATTGTCGGGCTGGTAGCTGCGGGGTTTGTCCTCAGGAGAATGCCAGAGGCGATGCCCGCCATAGAGCTTGAAGCCGTTGTTCAGGCCTTTCATCTGCCGGCCTGGCAGAACCGCAAACAGATTCTCGTCGCCGCCGATATAACAGCCGATGACCCGCGGACCGACCTTGGTGGTGACGGCAATGCGGAAATCGCCGTTGACAAATTCCACGCAATCCTTATGACTGCCGACAGTGCATTTATTCATGCTGAGCTCCATTTCTATGGCCAATAATTGATATCACCGGTAATCTCCTTAGCATAAGCCGTGAATGCCCTGACTGCAAGCCAGAAGCAGGACATTTCTTTGCTTTTGCCGGTTTTTGCCCTTCGCCCCGAATGCGTCCGGAGCCTGCAAACAACCACCGCGGGGAGGGGGATTTTTACCCGCCGGGGACTTGCAAAATGCAGGCCCGGGGATATCTTTTGGGCTATGCAGAATCACCGCCAGAATTTTCTCGACCTGCTGGTCCTGGAACACGGGCTGTCCCCCAATACCGTCCAGAGCTACGCCAATGACCTGCAGCAATTTCTGGACTTCCTGCAGCAGCACGCCTGCGACAGCCTGGCCGGGGTCCGGCGGGAGGACATCCTGGATTTCCTGGAAGACGGCAAGCTCGGCGGCCTGGCTTCCACCACCCTGGCCCGCCGCCTGGTCTCCATCCGGATGTTCTTCCGCTATCTGACCCGGGAGCATGTCATCCCCGCCGATATCACCGGCGTGATGGACAGCCCCAGACTCTGGAAGCTGGTGCCGGATTTTCTCCATCTCAGCGAAGTCGAAGCATTGCTGGGAGCCTTCAAAGCCAATTCCCCTCTGGAAATCCGCAACCGCGCCCTGCTGGAGCTGCTCTACGCTTCCGGACTGCGGGCCTCGGAAATCACCGCCTTACGGCTGGACAAGGTCGATTTTGAGCGCGGAGTAGTCCGGGTCAGCGGCAAAGGCAGCAAGGAACGTCTGGTGCCCTTCGGGCGCAGTGCCTGGAAAATCCTGGGGCGATATCTGCAGAAAGGGCGCCCCTGCCTGGACCCCTCGGGCCGGGCCCTCACGTTCTTCGTTTCCAAATCCGGCCAGCCTCTGACCCGGG
>JAAYYJ010000170.1 GCA_012515455.1 Oligosphaeraceae bacterium | reverse complement strand
CAGAAGGCCGGGCCTGGATTGTCTGCCAGGACCCGTCCGCGGCTTTTTCCACCGTAGTGGCGGTTTTTACGCCGCCGGCACCGGAATATCGTCCCGGTATTCATCCCAGTGCGGTAGTCAGCGCCAGCGCGCATATCGGCGCCGGAGTGCATATCGGCGCCGGAGCAGTCATTGATGACGAGGCGGTCATCGGCGACAATTCGGTCATTATGGCCAATGTCTATATCGGCCGGCAGTGCGTGCTGGGTGAGCATTGCCAGTTGTATCCGAATGTGGTCATCCGGGAGCGCTGCCTGCTGGGCCGGCGGGTTATTCTGCACTCCGGTGTGGTCATCGGCGCAGATGGTTTCGGCTATAAATCAGGTCCCCAGGGGCATGAGAAGATTCCCCAGGTCGGTATAGTGCAGCTTGATGACGAGGTTGAGATCGGTGCGAATTCCTGCGTTGACCGGGCGCGTTTCGGCCGCACCTGGATCAAATCCGGCAGCAAGATCGACAATCTGGTCCAGATTGGCCACAATGTCGAGATCGGGCGCAATGCCATGATCGTAGGTCAGGCCGGCATTGCCGGCAGCACTCAGCTGGAGGACAGCGTGGTTGTGGCTGGTCAGGCCGGACTGGCCGGCCACCTGAAAATCGGCGCCGGCAGCATTATTATGGCTCAGGCCGGGGTATCCAAGGATTTAGCTGCCGGCTCGGTGGTGTTCGGTTCTCCCGCCATGGACCGGCGTGAATATGCCCGGCAGCAGCTATATATTGGTCGCCTGGAGAAGATGAATGCTGCTCTGAAGCAACTGCAGGCGGAGCTGGAGCAGCTGAAAAAATCCCTCCCGCTGCCCCCGGCATAACGCCGCGGATAGGAAGCGCAGCCTCCCGGCCGGAAAATTCGCCGGGGAGGGAGGCTATTTGCCGCTTGGGCGGAATGGCAGCGCTTGTCTGCCTTGCCGCTGGTTTTGCAGACAAAAAAGGCGCGAAGAGCGAAATTCTGCTCTTCGCGCCTTGGTTTCAGGCGATGGTTTTACAGCGGCAGTTCAGTATATTTTGCATGCTTGGAGGACATCCATTCCACGCCGTCATCGGTGATCCGGGCGCCGTTTTCCCAGCGCAGTCCGAAGCGGTTGCCGTCATAGAAGAATGTATCCACCTGGTAGGTCATATTCTTCTTCAGGGTGTATGTCGAGGTCGACTCCAACCAGGGATATTCTACTTCCATCATGCCGATACTGTGGCAGGGGCCGTAGAGCATGTACTTGTCAAAGCCCTGGGACTTGACCCACTCCTCGTATTCACGCACCACATCACCGGATTTCTTGCCGCCTTTGAGCAGTTCGAAGGTCTTCAAGTGGGCTTTCAAGCCGAATTCGACCAGCCGGCGTTTGTCAGCCGGCAGCGGCCCGATGGAGAAGGGCAGTCCGATGCTGGAGGTATAGCCGCAAACTCTGGCACCGATATTCAGCTGGATGACCTCATTGGGGATAATCAGGTTGTGGGTGGGCCGGGAGATGGCGTTGCAGGTGTTCGGGCCGCAGAAGGTATATAGCGCGTGGCCTTCATATTCCGCACCGTACTTGTACATCTCACGCTGGGCGATGCCGGTGACTTGCAGTTCAGTCATGCCGGGCTTGACCTCGGCCAGAATCGCATCAATGGCCAGCTCGCCAATTTCATAGGCTTTGCGCATGCAGGCGATTTCCGCATCGCTCTTGTAGGTGCGCAGCTCGCGGATCAGGAAGTCCGCAGGAATGATCTCGGCTTCCGGGAAGTTGCTGCACAGGCTCTTCCAGATATGCACCGGAGTGATGGAATAGCTGATCAGGCCCAGCTTGCGCAGGGTTTTACCGCCCAGAGCCTTCTTGAACACGTCCTGGAAGGAAGCAACTTTCAGACCCGGGTATTCAGGGTCGGCGGATTCGCGGTATTCCAGCATCATCTCAATTTTGGGCAGTACGCTGCGTCCAGCGGCATAGAGACCGCTTTCCGGCCCCACCAGCAGCATCGCCTCGCCGGCAGCAGGCACCAGCACTGCGGCGGCCTCAAAGGTCGGCCAGTACTCTGAGAGGTACCGCACGGAGCCGCAATCTGATTCCATGCCGTGCACCAGCACGGCATCGAAGCCGGCGCTCTTCATGCCGGATTGCAGCTTGCTGATGCGCTCGAAATATTCTGCTTTCGGGATTGTCACTGCCATTTCTTTGTTCCTGGGTTTTGGGTGGTTACGTTATGCGGTTTCGGCATATAAGCACAACGGATATTATAGCCAGCATTTGCCGGAAGTCAAATCGCGTTCAGCGGTTGGAGACTCCGGGAGCGAAAATCTGCCGTGGTTCAGGGAGTCGCCGCTGCCAAAGCCGCCTCGATATCGGCTTCGAGGCTGGCCGGTTTGGTGGTCGGCGCATAACGGTCGATCACCTTCCCGTCGGCACCGACCAGGAATTTACTGAAATTCCATTTAATGGCCTGTCCCAGCACACCGGTCTTTTGCGCTTTCAGGTATTTATACAGCGGGTGCGCATTATCGCCGTTGACCTCGATTTTGGCATAGACGGGGAAGCTCACCCCGTAATTCAGGCGGCAGAATTCCTGGATTTCCGTATTGCTGCCTGGCTCCTGGGCTTTGAACTGATTGCAGGGGAATCCCAAAACCACCAGCCCCCGCTCCAGGTATTTCTGGTATAATTCCTGCAATCCCTGGTATTGGGGAGTGAAGCCGCAGTTGCTGGCGGTGTTGACGATCAGCAGCACCTTGCCCCGGTACTTGCTCAATGATTCCGTACTGCCGTCGGCAGTCTGGACCATAAAATCATAAACCGTCTGGCTGCGGTTGTCCTGATCCGGTTCTACGGGGGCGGCCAGTTCGGCGGACAGAGCCTTGATTTCTTCCTCTGCGAAGCGTCTCTGCCAGGCATGGCAGTACGGTTTTTTGCCGTTTCCGGCGTAGTAGTCCTGGTGATATTTCTCGGCATTCCAGAAGCGCCCCGGCTCTTCCAGGCTGGTCTGCACCGCCAGGCCCTTGCGTCTGAGCAGTGCCAGCAGTGCGGTGGCAGTGCGCCGCTGTTCAGCATCGAGAGGGAAAATAGCGGAGCGGTACTGCGGGCCGAGATCAGGACCCTGGCGCTCATCCTGGGTCGGGTCATGGATTTCCAGAAAATAGCGGCAGAGCTTGAGGTAGCTGGTCTGGGCCGGGTCAAAGAACACCTGCACGGCTTCGGCATGGCCGGTATCGCCGCTGCAGACCTGGCGGTAGCTGGGATAGTCCACGCTGCCGCCGGTGTAGCCGCTGACTGCCGCCAGCACCCCCGGCTGCTGTTCCAGTAGCGCTTCTACGCCCCAGAAGCATCCGCCCGCAAATATGGCCCGGCGCAGGCGCGGGCTGTCATCTGCTTCCAGGACGATGGAAACAGAATTAACGCAATGGCGGAGATTTTTTGCGGTCAGCCCTTCGCCCGTGAAGACGTGCCCCAGGTGCCCGCCGCATTTCGCGCAGCTGATTTCCGTACGTTGGCCGTCGGCGTCCAGCGAGTGTTTGATCTGCCCGGGGACTTCGTCCTCGAAGGCTGGCCAGCCGCAGCCGGAGGCGAATTTGTCATCTGCGGTATAGAGTGGCGCACCGCAGTTCCGGCAGGCGTACACGCCGCGGCTGGTGCTGAGGGCATATTTGCCGGTACCCGGCCGTTCGGTGCCCTGGTTCAGGATCACTTCCCGCTCCAGGTCGTTCAGCGGGCCATAAGGCGACTGCGCCGGTTGAGTATGCGTCGGTTCGTTGCTGCTCATGACTGTACATCCTGTAAGAAGTATGAAAAAAAACCACCCCCGGGTGCAAGTCAGCAGACAGGTGCTGAGATTGCGCCCGCTGCCCGGGGCAAACCCGGGCCGTAACCTGGAACCGTGGCGCGGTTTAATTGACCTGATCATTTTTGCACTCCTGTAACGTCTGCCAGACCGGCAAGCAACCCGGCCCAAGTACCCGCTTTAGACCTGCCGCCTCCAGCGCTGTTCCCCGTCGGCTCCGGCAGTAGCCTGCGGCAGCGCCGCAACCGAGGCATTTCCCCGGAGTTTCCCTGGCTGCCTTGCCGCGTTGCTTTCACTCAGGGGCATGAAGGGCATGCGGTTCCCGCCGGCTCTGACTTTCCTGCAGATTAGCGAGGGCCTTGAAGTCTATTTTGACGATCAGGTACCAGTTCCAGGTCGGCAGGAACGCGAAGGAGTAGATTTTATCCTGTCCCTGTTCGCTTTGGGTCAGTGAGCCGAATTTGCGGTTAAGGATGGTCTGACGCAGTTGCAGCGACCCGAAGTACGGCATTTCCGGTTCTACTTCAGGGAGGTGCTCAATTTCCGCCGCCGCGCCGAAGAAGGGCGAATTGCTGCTGATGATCACCTGCCCGGCCGCATCAGTGAGGGCGACTTCTTCAGCCAGGTTGGCCAGGGGGCCGGCAGTGCGGATCAGGCTGGTGATTTTATTGAAGGTGCAATCCATGGCCAATACTCCATAAAAGGCGCCGTCCGCGCCGGTGATGCGCTGAGAGCAGGGCAGGGACAGGCCGGCGGAAATATCCGCTCCCACATAAGGCCGTCCCCAGACCGGGCGGTGGGCATCCCTGGCCAGGAGATACCAGGGTCTGACCCTGGGATCAAAGGGCTTGCGGTAGTTGTCGCGCCAGGGATAGACCATATAGGAACCGTTGCGAGTGCCCAAGAACATGCTTTTCATCGGCATGCCTTCCGCCAGCATCTGCTCCTGCAAGGCGGGAAGTGTCTCGCGGTGCAGAACCGTCCCGGGAGCACTGACCAGAATTGACCGCTTGAAGTAGGGGAGAAGCCGGGACAAGATGCGAATCTCATGCTCCAGAACCGCCGGCGGGGTGTCCTTCGCCCCCTTGTATAGACCATATTGCAGCGAGGTGGGCTGACGGTAAAACAGAGAATCGCGCAGGTCCTCGGGTATTTTTTCGGGCTCGCCGTCGTGGTAGGTGAGGAGGTCGGCAAGGACCGCATTTTCTTCCTTCTCATCCAGGAGAAAAGCAGCCTGTGACGCCGCCGCGGAGACGAGATTTTCGATATTGAGGGCGACGCGGTCGATTTGGGTCGCGATGCTGGTGCAGTGGCTGTTGGCAGCATTGATGATTTCGGAGCGGAAGTTGGCGGTTCTGGCGGAGAGCAGCTGCTGGTGGATAACC
This sequence comes from Oligosphaeraceae bacterium, assembly GCA_012515455.1. Classification (GTDB taxonomy): domain Bacteria; phylum Verrucomicrobiota; class Lentisphaeria; order Oligosphaerales; family Oligosphaeraceae; genus JAAZIZ01. The sequence goes on along the minus strand of JAAYYJ010000170.1, from coordinate 20,608 downwards.
AGGGCGAACAGCGAGGCGGAGAGGGTCAACAGCAGCAGCAGGCTGATAAATACCCCGACCCGGTGCTGGTGGCAGACGCGCACCATTTTCATAAACCAGTTGTCGGGGTTGGCTTGCACTTCGCGGCCTTGGATGAAGAGGTTCAGGTCATCGGCCAGAGCACTGACAGTCTGGTAGCGCTGGTCCGGCGCATGGGCCGTTGCAGTGCGGATGATGGCGGCCAGGTCTGCTGCAATCTCGACCCCGAAGGCGTGCTGCACCGGCTCCAGCTGCCCGCCCTTGATCTGATTCATAATGCTGCCAGGGGTGTCGCCTGCGGTTGCGAAGCTCAGGGTTACCACCTCGTGCAGAATCAGTCCCAGGGAAAAGATGTCGGAGCGCACATCCAGGAGTTCCCCGAACATGGTCTCCGGGGAAAGATAGCGCGGTGTGCCTGAAATCATATTGTCTGAGTCCGTCGCCGGTGCCCTGCCGTCGTGGTCCAGTTTCTTGGCGATGCCCCAGTCCATGACAAAGACCTCGGAAAATTCGCCGATCATAATGTTTTCCGGTTTCAGGTCGCAATGGATGACATTGCTGTGGTGAGCGTAGGAGATTGCCTCGCAGACTTTCAGAAATAGCCCCAGGCGCTTGAACAGTGAGCTGTGTTCATCAAACTTATCGATGCCCTGCAGGCGATAGTTGCAGATGATGTTTTCCAGGTATTCCCGCAGAGTTTTGCCGCGCACCAGCTTCATGGCCAGATGCAGGGAGTCCGCTGCGTCGCTGTTCAGGGAATACAGAGGAATAATCGCGGGGTGATCGAGCTGGGCGGTGATTTTCGCCTCGGCCACAAACAGCTTGACTTCGTGCGGATTTTTGGAGAGGTCGCGGTGCATGGTCTTCAGGGCTACCAGGCGACCGAGTTGCTTGTCAAGGGCTATGGATACGATCCCCTGGCTGCCTTGGGCCAGCACTTTCAAGCTTTCATAATGGGGTTGCAAAGGGGGCAGGTCTTTGGCAATCTCCGGATTGACGGCCGTGTCAATATCTTGTGTGGGAATATCTGCGGCAACCGGATTGACCACCAGGTCTTCCAGGATTTCCCGTTTCTCCTGCCGGCCCCAGTGTGTGGTCATGCGGACAGTGCGCAGCAAGCTTGACCCGGTCGTATGTGGAGCGGCCGGGGGCTGCTGCTGCCCAGGTGGAGGAGCGTTTCCGGCAGCATTCTCCAAGCGCATGTCAGTCTTTTTGTCCATAGCGACCTTTCGGCTGCAACCGGCCAAGCGGAAAGAAGTAATCGATTCACGCCGGTTTGGGGATTAGTATACCAGCGCATTCAGGAAATACAATCGGCGTTTGCTGGCCGAACGGAAATCCGCGCGTGGCCGCAGTCTCTGGCGCACGGTCAATTTTCCTCCCAGGAAACTGAAATTCCGGCCACCCCGAAGTGCACCTGCAAATATCCTTCGCACCAGGCCTGGGTATCCGGGGTCCGGTGGTTGTACCATTCGGCAATCTTCCTGCCCTGGTTATCGACCGCACCGATCCAGTTCTTGTTGGGATGCCCGTAGCCGCCAAAGCAGCTGCCGAACTCGCCATCGGGGCGATGCGAGGGACCGAGCAAGTTGCGCAGGCTGTTGCACAGCTCCAGCTCCAGGATATTCTCACCGGAGCGCAAACCGGTGAGCATTGCCTGATAGGGGTGCCAGGCGAGCACTGCCTGTTCCACGCCGTTCAAAAAGACCGTGCCGGCGGCGGCGTTGAAGTGGTCGATCTGCAGCACCGCGCGGGTGCAGTCTCGCTCCAGCGTGAAGCTCTGCCGCAGGCACAGCGTCCCAGCGAAGAAGGGGAAGCCGCGGTCGATCAGCTCCCCGCCCACCTCCTGCACCGCCGGGGCGAGATGGAAATGCCGGCTCATCCGTACGCAATTGGTGCGGCTCGGCTCGCGGTGCGAAAAAACCCCGAAATCGCCAAGCAGAAACGGCGCTTCGAGCTCCACCCCGCGCAGGTTGGCGAACAGCTCGGTGAGGACGTGCCGGGTTTGTTCCAAGGGCGAGAAATCGAGCGTCAGGGTCAAGATATTCTGCCCGGCTTTGAGTTCAGGCAGTGTGATGGTTTCGAATTCGCGTGCTCTGAAGCATCCCATTGGCTGGTTGGATACGGCTTCCCCGTTGAGGCTGATCTGCTGGCGGGACGGATTTTCCAGGGCCAGGGAGGTGCCGGCAAAAGGGCAGGCGCAATTAATCTCAAAACGCAAGGTCAGCTGGCCGTGGTACTGTTCCGCAGTCAGCATATCGTGGATCGCCAGTATCGGATAATCGGGTGAGAACTCAGAGTCGTTTTCGCGGCGGAAACGGGCGAACTCCAGCACCAGCGCATTCGGCGAGCGCCGCACCACCTGCCACTGGTCGGGCAGGCACAAATGGTGGCACAGCCGCGGCGCCGGTGTGGCCGGTGTGGCCGGTGCCGCGACCCGGGTGATCAGACGGAGGCCGCTGCCCGGCTGGAGGAGGAAGGTCGCGGCGCTGCGGCAGGTCCCGTCGGAAAGCACCTCGGCGCAGGGACGATCGGGGGTGACCGTATGGGTGCTGCTGCAGTCGGAGTTGAAGACAAAAAACAGCTCCAGGCCGGTCTCTTCGCGCTGATGCCGGATTTGCAAGGCGGCAGGGTGATCACTGTCGAACTTGAATTCCCGGAACGGCTCGAGGGCGGTCAATAAGAGGTCCGCCCCGGCGAGCAGTTGCGCTTCTGGGCAGGGAGTGTCCCCGAGAGCAAAAACCGCACCACCGGTGGAGGCGAAACGGCTCAACAGCTGCAACGTCGAATCAGCGAGCTTGCTCGCCCAGGGCAGCACCACCGCGGAGTAGGTCGCGCAACCGACGCGGAAGCGGCCGTTCTCTATTGCTCCGGTATCGGCAATGACAAACTCATCGCCTAATTCAAACGCGACCTGGCCGTGCACGAGCCTGACTATCAGGTTGAGAAAAAGATTCTCCAAAGCCCGCAGCGCGGGAATGCCATCGCCACCTGTTTCGCCGCGGGCGTAGAGGGTGGCAGCGGTGTTCCAGGGCAGCAGCACCAGCACTGGCGCGACCACCTCGCCCTGGGTGATGAAATACGCGGTGCGGGCGCACTCGTCGGTCAACTTCCGGTAGTGCTCCCAGTAGGGCTGGTAGTAGCCGACGTGCGGCGGATATGCGCGTTTGCCCCGACCGCGCAGGCTGTAGAAGTAGCCATGCACCGAACGGACGTTGACCCCGAACACGGCGAAGTTCTCGAACATCGACTTCTGATCCCGCAAGGCCAGGTTTTCAGAACTCACGCCGTACATTTCCGCCAGCATGAACTTACAGCCGGCCTGATGCGCGGCGGAAGCGCATTGCAGCGGCGTGATGTAGAGATCGGGATCATAAACCGGAGAGGCCCCCCAGCGCGGCAAGGGCGAATCCCGGAATGGCAAATCCGCAGTCAGGTGGTCAATGCCGGGCACATCGAAGTAGCGGTAGAAAGGCATCATCGCCGCCCCGCGGGCAAAATTGGCATGGAAGGTTGCTTCGCCCATCAAATGCCCGCTGAACAGCAAGTGGTGCTCATGGCACCAGTCGCGTACTTGTTTGAAATAGGCGTCGCGCAGCAGCTCGACCACGCAGTTCCAATAGTGGTAGCGCACTTCGCTGCAGCCGGGCGTATCATGGAAGAGTGCGGCAAAATCGACCTCGCTGCCAGAACGGGCGCGGAATTTCTCCCCCAGGGCCGCGGTCCAGGGCACGCCGGTTTTGCTGTAGTTCGGCTCATCGACCCACACCGACAGGATGGTCCGGCCGAATTCCGGGGCGAATTCCGCCCACATCTCTTCATACGCCTGGCGCAAGTAGCAGCGCACTGCCTCAGGATTAAGCATGTCGACATAGATTTCGGTGCGTTCGAGCGTGTATCGGCCGTCCTTTTCCTCCACATATGAGGCCGCATACTCCGGGGGCAAACCAACCACCGCTTCAGGCATATAGCCTGCCTGAAGATAGATTTTCAGGCCGAGCTCGCGCGCAGTTTCCACCACCGTGCGCAGCTTTGCCTTGAAACCAGGGCCGGGATAGTCGGATTTCAGGCCGATGTAGGTCCGGGCAATAAAGCTGCTGACCCCCTGCTGGCGCATTTGGCGCAACTGAAAACGCAGGCTGTCGTCGTCCAGCGCATCGTTCAGCATCCAAAAATCCACCCCCCGGAATTGCTCGCCGGGAGACCGGAACTCATGCACATCAAACATCGCTCTCTGCCTTGGTTGTGAATTTGCCCTGCGACAGCCTGGGCCGGGAGGGGAGATTTGATCCCAGGTCGCCGCCCCCTGCCGCCGGCCGGAAGTGCCCGCACCCGGCTTTTCTGGAGGAAAAACCGCCCCGTGAGTTGATTTCTGCCGAACCCAGCGTAAATTGAAGCATTGTTATGCTCGCTGGCGGGGGTAATGCTGGTGCTCGCACCGCATTATTATATCCTGCCAAGCTGACGGGTGCAACTGTGGACCGTGTTTTTGTCCGGGGTGAGTCTCAGAGTCAGACAGGAGGAATTGACAAGTATGCAGAAAGGTTTCTGGTTGGCGGTACTGCTCAGTACTGCCTTGAGCGCGTCCGGGGCGACCATTGCCGCGGCGGGCAAGTCGGATTATACCATCGTCATTCCAGATAATCCCCCGAGCAATCTGATTTTGCCGATGGCGGAGCTGCTTCAGGAAGCCATCCGGCGCTGCACCGGCGCGACGCTGCCCATCGTCCGGGAGGCGAGCCAGCAAAATACCCCCGCAATCTACCTCGGCCAGGTGCAAAAACTCGGCCCCCTGCCTGATGACCTGCAGCGGCATGAGTGCCGCATCGAAATGCGCGGTCAGGACCTCTATCTTTTCGGTGCGAACAAAAAGTACGTCAGCAAAGACACTGGCGACTACCGCAATTACGAGATGGGGGAGGCGCGCGCGGCTGCGGAGTTCTTGCGCCGCTTCTGCACCGCGGAGTTCCTCTTTCCCGGGCCCCGCTTCACCGGCTTGTCGGTCGAGGCTAAAACCGCCATCGAGGTGCCGGATAATTTCCGCTATGCCCATGCCCCTGCAGTGGCTTTTAACATCGGCCGCCAGCACGGACTCTACTACGACGTTTTCAACGGCCACTACTGCGCCCCCTGGTACGGCCAATACGGCGGGCACAATTACTATCAGGCCGTGCCGCGCAGTCAGTACGCCGAATCCCATCCGGAATACTTCGCCCTGCTGGACGGCAAACGCTCGACCCACGGCCACTTGTGCATATCCAATCCCGACGTGCAGAAACTCATTCTGGAAGAGGTGGTCAGGCATCTCGATCAGGGCTATCAAATGGTCGAGCTCTCCCAGACCGACGGATACCGGCACTGCCAGTGCGACAAATGCAAAACACTGTTTGACCTCACAGAACCGGGCGAAATGTTGTGGACGCTGCATCGCAGTATCGCCGAGCAGGTCCTGACCTTGCGCCCTGGCAAGCAGGTGTGCATCATCGCCTACGGCCCCACCCGGACCCCCCCGCGCACCTTCCGGACCTTCCCCGCCAACGTCTGCATCGACCTGGCGCCGTGGGTCTTCGATTCCCTGAAGGTCTGGGAGAAATATACTGTCCCCGGCGGTTTTATCTGCTATGATTACACCTTCGGCAGTTTTAACGAGATGGGCTTTACCCCCAAACACTCCCTGGAAATGGTCAGCACTCATGCCCGCAATCTGCACCGCGACCAGATTCAGGGCGTCTACCGCAGTGGCTGGGGCGATAACTTCGGCCTGGACGGCGTGTTCTACTACGTCTGGAATCAGATCATTGCCGACCCCGCCCAGGAGCCCGCCGCGCTGCTGCAGGACTTCTGCCGCCGCCTGTTCGGACCCGCCGCGCCGGAAATGGAGAGCTTCTATCTGCTGCTCAGTGAACGGATGCGGGTCGCCGGCGACAATCCCTATGGCGATCAACTGGATTTCAATGACCCTGACTTGCTGGCCAATCGGCGCCCCGTCCACACCAAGCCGGTAGCGCTGCTGCTCGCACGCTGGCCCCTGCCAGTCCTCGACCAGCTGGAAGCACTGCTCAGCGCCGCCGAACTGAAGTGGCCCCAGGATGACAACGCCCAATTCTTCCTGCCCCTCCTGCGCAACAATTTCAATTATCTGCTAGTCACCCTGCGCACGCTGGCCGCTTTGGACTTGGTGAACCGCGCTCCGACCGCAGCCAATTTTCACAACCTGCTGCTCTGTTCGCAGGCGCGGGCAGCTTTTATCGCCGCGCTGCCCTGGGATAAATCCGGCCAGCGTTGCGCCAAGATTGGTGAAATGCTGCCCTACGCCGGCAACACCCCGGAACAGGTCCGCGACAACGGCCGCCTGCGCGCAATCATCAACTTCCCGTTCCGCCAGAACATCGAACCGATCTTGGCAAGCGGGGTCAATCCCTGTGGCCGAACCATGCGCACCGGCCAAAATCCCCAGCAGCTGATTGGCCACAACCCGAAATCAAACGCCCAGAACGAGGTCTGGCAGCACCCGTTTTTCCTCAGTTGTACCTGGACCGAGGCAGAGTTGCTGGTCAAGCTGTCTCTGCCCCAGGGAATGCCGCCGGCAATCAAGGGCGAGGGGAAAAAACGCGTCCCCGTCTTCTCCCGGATTTTCCTGGGGCAGGATGGCTGGCGCAAACGCTTCCAGGGCACCACCGCCTGGCATAATTACACCACCCGCACCAAGACTGCCGGCCTTGACGGTGCGCTGGGCGACGAGTACAACGGCGAGGTCAGCAAAGGCGGCCTGACCATCACCCAGGACGCAAATGATGACACGGTCATCGCCATCCCCTGGAGCATTACCGGCATCCAGCCGGTCAAGGGAATGGCCCTGGATTTCAACGTCTACTGCCAATATTCGCAAGAGTATGGCTTTGTCTGGGAGTACAATCACCTGCAAATCAATTGGCGCAATCCTTGCGACAGAGCCGGAAGCTTGATTCTGGAATAAACAAGGTTAAGGTGCGAAATCAGGTGCCGAGTGCTTGATTGCTTTCAAACTGCCATAAGTAGTTCAGGCGTGCAATTGACCCCGAACCACTCTGGCGCTGGCAACCTCGCATCCTGCTGGCGCACTACCGGATGTTTGATCAACCCAACCACTGTGGCAAAGCTCTTTTTCCAGCCCCGATCTTCGCACCTTAACCATTTTGAGTGAGTGATGGCACCGCTGCCATTGTCCCCCTCCGGCGGTCCTCTCTCGCGCGCGTCCTAATTAGGGTTGGGGGTCCCCCCAATCGGTGGGGTGGGACCCTCCGCTAGAATCAAGGGCACGGGGCAAAAATTAGTGCTTTGCTCAATTTTGTCATGGCACTAATCGGCAATTGCATACAAATACCTTGTTCCTGGACAACTGCCTCCCAGTAAAGGACAAAGAATCCCAGCCGCGGGCACCGGTTCGACCGGGTCAGTACCCGGCATCGGATGGGTATTCTCGATCGCCGGAAGGACAGTTGCTGTCTCTGCTTCCGGCGCAAACCAAGCATTCCCTGACCAAGCGGAAACGGCGGCTCTCCGGCGGCAATCTATCACCAATCTTCGCACCTTAACAAAAAACGAGTAACCAAGGAGTCCCCTGAAGCATGAGAATCCCACGTTGTCCTCAATCACTCCTGCCCTTCTGTCTCGGCCTGTCCGTGCTGCTGCTGGGAGCCTGCACCGCCACCAAAGCAACCCTTCCCGATACCGTAATTGTGACGGACGGCAGGAGCGATTTCGAAATTGTCCTGCCGGATGACCCCGGCAACCCCAACCTCGACCGCTATCTGCGCCAGGGGGCCGCTGCTTTGCAAGCGGCCTTCCTCGAAGGCTCCGGGGTCAGCCTGCCGCTGGTCACCGAGTCAAAACGCACCCCGGGCAAGCGCGCGATCTGCATCGGCAACTGCCGCGCTACCCGGGCCGCGCGACTGGAACCCACCCAGTGCAGGAACTACGACTTCTTCATAGCCGAGCGCAACGGTGATATCTTTCTGGCCGGCAATGACGCGCCCGCGAGCAACCCCAAACTCGTCCCGTTCCGCTTCTACTACCTGGGCTCGGTCAAGAGCACCGTCGCGTTTATGGAAAAATTTCTCGGCACCAAGGTTCTGCTGCCCGGCGAGACTGGTCGCAGCACCCCGAAGCGGGCTCGCATCAGCGTGCCTGCCAACCTCACCCTCAAGATTTCGCCACTGCTGCGCATGGCCACCAGCGCCCAGTATGAAATGATCTACTCGATGTCTAATAACGACTTCGGGCTTGCCGGTTTCAGCCTCTACGGCGGACACAGCTACTACTCGGCGGTGCCGGCTAAGGTTTACGGCGAAACCCATCCGGAGTACTTCACCCTGCGCGGCAATAAACGCATCTCGAATGGAAACCATCTCTGCATTTCCAATCCCGAGGTGCAGGAGCTGATCTACCAGGAAGCGAAAAAACGCCTCGAGGCCGGAGCAGAAGTGGTCGAATTGGCCCAAACAGACGGTTATATCCCCTGCCAGTGTGAACCGTGCCAAAACCTGTTCGGAGTCAGCGACGAGGGCGAAAAACTCTGGATTCTGCACCGCAACATCGCCGCCCGGCTGTACCGGGAAATGCCGGATAAAAAGGTGCTGATCATTTGCTATAACCCGACCTGGCAGCCGCCCAAAACCTTCCATAAATTTCCCCCCAACACCATGATTGAACTGTGCACGTACTCCCCCAGAGATTTTGAGGCGTGGAGCAAGATCACCGTGCCGCAGGGGTTCACCAGCTATGTCTACCACTGGGGCAGTTACAAACTCCCCGGTTTTACCCCGATGCACTCCCCGGAATTCCTGGCCGGGGAGGTGCAGCGCTTCGCCCGCTTCGGCGTCAAAGGGGTCTACCGCTGCGGTTTCGGAGCCTCTTTCGGCCTGGAGGGGCCGGCCTACTACGTCTACGGCAAGATGTGGGACGACCCGAACCAGGACTTCCGGCAGCTGGAACAGGATTTTTATCAGGCGGCTTACGGCGAAAGCGCTGCCCCGATGGTACAATTCTTCACCCTGCTCCACGACCGCTTGCGTCCGTTCGACCAGCTCGATGGACTCCGCCCGACGCTGCCGCGCAATCCCCGCGCGTACCTCGGTTTTGTCTATACGCCGGAACTGTTGCTCACCATGGACAAGCACCTGACCCGGGCCGAAAAACTCGCCGTCAACGCCAAGGTGAAACGACGCTTGCATCTGGTCCGCCTGGAATTCGACTACCTGAAAAATCTGGCGGAAATCGTCCACTTGTATCACGCCTACCGGATCAGCCCGGACCAAAATTCTTTCGCGACCCTGGCGCAAAAAGTCGAGGCCCGCAATCAGCTGCTCGACTCATACTTCGACGACCAGGGCAAGAAGAAGCCGCTGCCCGATTGGCCGGAATTGTCGTTCCGGGGCAGTTCCACTACCAGGACGGAGCTGCTGCGCAACGGCGCACTGGCCGCACCGCTGGGGGCGCCATACGCCTGGAATATCCCGCTGCTGCGCGCGAGCGGGGTGCTGCCGGGCAAGCTCATGCAGCGGGTCACGGTCTGCCGCCGCCATGCCGGCGCGCTCGACGATTTCAATGCCGGCGCGTGGGAGAAGGTCCCGGCGACCGAGTTGAGCGGCATCCAGCTTGGTTCGCTTAAACTCGGTACCAGCTTCAAGATGCTCTACGATGATGAGAATCTCTACGTCGCCTTCAAGGCGGCGCTGCCGGCGGCACGCGCCTATTTGCCCCAAGGGCACGACGGCGGCGCGCCCGGCCAGGACTGCCTGGAGTTCTTTGTTGATCCCCACGGCGAACGCGAGATCTACTACCATCTGATCTGGAACCCGGTCGCGAAGTCCACCTACGATTCGGCGCGGGGGCTGATCAAGGATGCCTTGAACCCGCTCTTCAATAAGTTCGACGCGTCCTGGAACGGCGAGTGGAGCTATACTACCGCCCGGAACGGCGATGACTGGTATTCCGTCCTGACCCTGCCCCTGGCCACAATCGCCGCCGAACGTCCCACCCCGGGCACCGTCTGGTGCCTGAATGTCGGGCGGACCGACTACGGCGATGGCAAAGGAATGCCGGAGTTGTCACTCTGGTCGCCCAACCTGGAAACGATGAGCTTCCATGATCCGGAGTGCTTCGGGGAAGCGGTGTTTGAGTGAAAACCGCGGGCAGGCGGCACAAAAATATGTCCTCGTACCAATTTTTCCCTCACCATAACCGGGGGAGGCAGCGGCCCGCATCCCTCGCGCGCGTCCTAATTCGGGATGGGGGGGAACCCCCCAAATCGGTGGGTGGGACCCACCGGTAGAATCAAGGGCGCGGAGGAAAAATTAGTGCTGTTGGCAATTTTGTCAAGGCTCTTTTCGGCATTTGCATACAAATACCATGCTCCCGGACAGTTGCTTACCAATAACTGACCAAAACTCCCAGCCGCGGGTAATTTACGGCCGCTGTCTGCCGCAGGGCAGATCAGCGCTCCCGGCGTCGGTTCTGTCTTGGCGGCAGGATAGAGACCGCAGACGATCCCCGGTAAAGTGCGGGGCCAGAGAAACCGGAATCCCCCAAAAAAGAGCGGCGGCCTGAAAAGACCGCCGCCGCTGCAGATTTGGCCCGGTTTGTACCGCGGTTGCGGTTATCCGAAGAGATGCAATTTGGCTATCAGGGGTGCGAAGAGGCTGGAGACCAGGCTCATAACCGTGATGAGGGTATTAAGGTACGGACCGGCGGTGTCTTTGAAGGGGTCACCGACCGTATCACTGACCACCGCCGCCTTGTGCGTTTCTGAACCGGAACCGCCGAAATTACCCGCCTCGATGTATTTCTTGCTGTTGTCCCAGAGGCCCCCGGAATTGGACATCAGCAGGGCGATGACCACCCCGGTGAAAATCGCGCCGCCCAAAAAGCCGCCCAGTGCTCCAGGACCGAGAATGAAGCCAACCAGCAAGGGGAAAATGACCGCTAAAATCGCCGGCCCGACCAGTGCCTTCAGGGCACCGGACCTGGCGATGGTCACACATTGGGTGCAATCAGGCAGCACTGTCCCCTTCAGGATGTCCGTGTAAACATCCCGGTGTGTTCCTCCCCGGCGGGTTTACGGGCCGATTACCTCTTTTGGGGCAGAGCAGTCAATTTATGGTTGTTATTTGGGGGAAATGTGATATGTTATACACAGGTCAGCCTGCAGATTAGCAACTGTTCTGACCAATCTGGTTTTGCTCCTGTCAGCGGACAGGCAATATTTGCGGTATTATTGATCGGCCGGGTGGCTGGTTCGGGCTGCTGATATAGCGTTCGCGGCCCAGTTCTGGCATGCCGTGCTGCAGTACTCCTGCTCTGTACCTGAACCGCATGCGCCTCCTTAATCCATCAGCAAATACGAGGTAGTGATGTTTTCTTATTCGTGCCGTTCTTTGCCGTTTTGCCGTCGTGGTTTTACCTTGATAGAATTACTGGTGGTGATTGCCATTATTGCCATCCTGGCCTCACTGCTCCTGCCCGCGTTGCAGAAAGCCCGTGACCGGGCTCAGGCAATCCTGTGTGCCAGCAACCTGCGCACCACCGGAATATATGCCGTGAACTATGCCCAGGACCATGACGAGTATGTGCCGTTCGCCTATCGCGTCGGCGGCAGCTGCGAAGGCTATGCAGCGCAAGAGCAGGGCGGGGCCTGGTTCGTGATGCTGGCTCCGTATGCAGGACTGCAGCCGTACGGCCATTACCGCATTTCCAGTTCCCCCACCAGTTTCACCCGCTATACCAAACCGCTGATCTTCAGCTGCCCGGGACGCAACGGCGAGAATCCCGCTGACGATTACACCCAGGGCGGCAAGATCAATTTCGCGCCCCAGACCGCCGCGTCCGGCACCAAAAGCGCCTATTACCGCAGTGTCAGCATCGATGGCAGCAGCAAGGAGCTGCGCCGGGTGCGCCTGGCGAATGTCAACCAGCCCGGACTGAGTCTGTTCCTCCTGGACGGCGCCAAGACCACCTACCCGTTCTACCTCAATCCCTCGACCTCGAGTATCAAGGGCTATCCGGCAACCCACAGCAACGGCACTTCCTGGAACGGGCTGTATTTTGATGGCCATGTCGAAGCGATATCCCGCCCCTGGCTGGAATCCACCTACCTGAGTTACTCCGTCCCGATCTGGGTCAAAGAGAAATAAGAATAGAAATGCCCGCAACCAGAAAACACATTATGCATAAATTCATCCTCACAGCCACGCTGTGCGTTGCTCTCGCAGGCTTTGCCGCAACCGAGACCGAGACGATACTGACTCCAGGCGGAGATTTCGAGCAGCCCTATAAACAGACTCTGCATATCCGCCGGCTGCGGCGCGATCCAGCCGGAAAAATCATCCCTCATCCGGAGGGCGCCATTACTGACCGGGTCCAGAGCGAGAAAGTCTTCGCCGGTGAGAAGGCCTTGCTCCTGGAAGCCCAGCTCGGCGGACATGAAATCAACACCAACCGCGATGTTCTGACCGTGCTGCCGGGGGCTAAATACCAGTTCAGCTTCCGCTATTTCATCGCGGCGGCCGGACCCCGGACCAAGGTCTCTGGTCGGGTCACCTTCACTATGGCAGAAGGCGGCCATAAGTATCTCTTCCCCAACGGCGATGTCACACCCGGAAAGTGGCACCAGCTCAAAGTCGATTTCTATCCCCCAGCAGGGACCACCAGGATGGGGGCCACGCTGTGGTTCTCCAATGGACCCTACAAGGTCTACGTCGATGACATCCGCGTCGCGGCCAGCTCCGAGAGCCCGGCGGTCAATCTTGCCACTGGAGCCGGCATTCTCGCAGAACTGCCCGCGGGCACGCTCTGGAAACAGGCCAATTTCCGGCGGGTGGACGCGGTGGGCATCCCGGCGGCAGTGCCCGCCCTGACGGAGGTCCAGCTGAGTCTGGCCGCCAATGAACGCGAGCCCTTCCAGCTGGTGCTGACCCCGAAGCAGGACGTCCCGCAGCTGACCTTGCATTTCTCTGACCTGCAGGGCCCGGCCGGGAGCATCCCGGCCGAGCTGCAGAGCTATGGCATTTTGCAGTTCGTGCCCATGCGCAATCCTGACAACCCGACCTTGCAGGGCGAGCTGGCCGACCCCATTGTGCCTCCCCAGCCCGTCACTGCCAGCGCCGGTAAGAATACGGTGTTCTTCGTCAAGCTGTATGCGCCTGCCACGGCCGGTGCCGGGGTGTATCGCGGCAGTCTGACTCTGCGTTCGGCCGGAGAAGTCCTGGCCGAGGTGCCGCTGCAGCTGCGCGTCCGCGCCTTTACCCTGCCCGAGACTGCCGGGCTGAGCACCTTCTTCTATGGCAATGTCGGGCAAATTATCAGATCCTATCAGGATAGCCGCAGCGGCCGGGAAGTCTCCGATGATGTCTCGGCCATACTGCAGGACCATCGCATTAACGGCAACCAGTGCATCAAGCCGCCGGCACCAAAATATGTCATTGAGGGTGAGAACCTGCGGGTGACCGATTGGAGCGACTTCGATGTCTTCGTGCTCAGGCAATGGCAGAAGTTCGGAATCTGCAATTTTACCGTTCCCATTCTGGGCATGCTGGGTGACAACAGCGGCTGGTTCAAAGACGGCCAGCGAAAACTGTTCGGCGAACCCCTGTTTTCCGAGCGGGCCCGCAATCTGGCCGGGCAGTATGCCCGCCAGTTCCATGAGCATTGGCGCGAGGCCTTCCCGCCCCAGCTGCGCTACTTCAGCTATATCTATGACGAACCGGCACCCAAGGTCTATGCGGAACTGAACCGCCTCACCGGTGAAATCAAACGCCAGGCCCCGGATTTCCGTTTCTTCACCCCTCATACGGTGGACCCGGAATTGCCGCATTTTACCGTGTTCGCAGTGCCGTTCAGCTTCGGCTATGTTAAGCCCGAGCTGGAGCGGGGACGGGAGATCTGGTACTACAACTGGCCCCATCCGCTCGACCATCATAACTACATCAAAAATCGCCTCTACGCCTGGCAGATTTACGCCAATGGCGGCCAAGGAGGACTCACCTGGCAGATGACTGCCACACCCGGACCTGAGGTCAATCCCTGGACCGACTTGGAAAAGACCTACCGCAACGGACACAACACCACGCTCTTCCCGGCCTTGAGCCCGGGCGGACGGCTGGTCCCCACCTTGCGCCTGGCCCAAGTCCGGGAAGGACTGGACGATGTAGATTACCTGAAATTGCTGGAGGCGAAAGTCGAGCGGCACTTCCCCGGATATGGCCGGGCCAGAGTGGCCGAAATAATGCAGGAACTCCTCCCGGAATTGCCCTTCGCTTTCGTCAACGACAGTAATCTTCTCTATGCCCTACGGGAGAAAATCGCCGCCGAGATCGAGGACTTCGAGGCCGAACCGGTGGCACTGGTCTGCTCCAACCCGGCCGAAAACAGCGCCACCGAGTTCTCACGCGTGCAGTTTACCGTCCTGGCCCCGGATGGCGCCAAGGTCACCCTCGCGGGCCAGTCCGCCGGAGTGGTCCAGGGCGGACGCCTGCAGGCCGACTGCGAACTCACCCGCCTGGGCGAGAACAACATCGCGGTGGCAATTGAACACCAGGGCCGCACCCGCGTGCTGACCCGGCGCTTCGTCCTTAAACGCGACCCCAATCTGCAGAAGCTCGAACAGCTTGCCGCCCAACTGGAGAAAGCCTCGCTGCCCGCCGTCGCTGAGCGGGCGTTCCTGCAGGCGCATGCCTCCGGCACCTATACCCTGGCCGAGCGGGAGAATTGCGCCCGCTTGCTGGCTGCGGCGCAGCAGCGCCTGATCGCCACCCGGCTGTCAACCCCGCCGGCCGCCGCCAACCCGCTGCAGACGGCCGTGCGCGCCCAGGCGCAGTGGATGTATGAGCAGCAGCTCTACGCGCGTGCCGCCTATTACCTGGACCTGGCGGAGGCGTTCGCGCAGGCCCAGCCGGCGGCAGCCGGACCACTGCGGATCGAACCGGTCAGCCTGGAGGGAAATTTCGGCTTCCGGATCGCCAATGACCAGATTGAATTCACCCTCCTGGAATTGGGCGGTCGGATCATCTCCTTCAAAGTCAAGGGCACGGAGACTCTGCATTGCGGCGACCTGGCCAAGACCCTGCCGCTGGCGGTCCGGGCCGGTAAGCTGTATCAGAGTTTCACCCATCGCGACCTGCCATCCATCGGCGGCTACGAGGACGCCGGCCTCGAGGTCCTGCCGGAATCCGCGGTGGACTGGGACCTCAGCGTCAAAGAGCTCTCGGATGCCCGCATTGCCCTGGAGGCCTCAATGCTGCTGCGGGGCGACAAGTTCCGGCTCTCGCGGGTGATGAGCATCGTGCCCGGTTCGCCGGAATTGCAGATTGACTACAGCATCAGCAATGTTTTCCCGGCGGAATACATCTCGGATGATCCGACCCATTACCAGTTCCACTGGCGGGGCCGCATCATGCCGTCCATCGGTGAAGCGCGGCAGGGCGACACCCTGGAAGTGCCCACCCCGCTAACCCTGCCGGCGACGGTGTTCGATCTGCGCCAGCCGGTGTTCTTTGAGCTGCGTTCGGTGCCCCTGAATGACCATTATCTCGGGGTGTTCAACCCTGAAAAGCAAGCCGGCTTCACCTGGAAGCTCGATCCGCAAATCAGCTATGCGTATATCTGGATGAATTCCAAGGGCAATCACCTCGGCACCGGCAAGGTCTATACCCTGGAGGTATTCAGGTCCTTCTACGGCAACCGGCCGGGCGAACCGGGCAATCGGCCCTTTGAGATCAAGCCGGGGCAGACAGTCAGCTTTTCCGTCTCTTTAATCGGCCGGCAGAACTAAGCCGGAGGACAGACCACCGCACTGTCGCGAACATAAAAAAACAGCCGCACAGGAATTATCCTCTGCGGCTGTTTTGTTTTGCAGATGGAGCGGGTGAAGGGAATCGAACCCTCCTAGCCAGCTTGGGAAGCTGGAGCATTACCACTATGCTACACCCGCAACAGTATAAGCCTTAATGTATACGAAGAGAGGAATTTTACAAATCGTACTGCGAAAAAAACCGCGGTGAGCGGGGAGATTGTCAGCCGCCCTTGCCCTTTCTGGCATCGGCAGCCGTGGTCAAGACGGCCTCCAGCAATACCAGCAGCGCCAGCAGGAACAGGCAGTACTGCCACAACGGGCGTTCGCCGGACCGCGAACCGGCCAGCGCGGTCGCTGGCTGGCCCGCCGGCTGCTCCCGGTCCCGCTGCAGAAAACGCTGCAGATCAGCCGTCTTGACTGTCTCCGGCAGGGCCTCGCGGGCATCCAGGTTGATTTCTACCGGGCAGTCACCCAGCAGCGACGCGCCGGGACGGCTGCTGTCCAGCGGGCTTGCTGGCAGAATCTCACTGCCGTCGAGGCGATAGAGTCGGGGGACCGGGGTGCCGCAGGCAATGCGCTTGCGGCCGTGCTGCGGCGGAACTGCGTCGGTGCAGAGTTCCCGCAACAGTGGCAGGAAGGCCTGACTCAGCGGGAAGTCGCTCCAGCTCAAGTTAAAAGCAAAAGCGAAGGAATAAAGTCTGCCGCTGCCGGAGGCGGTTTCCAGCAATGCGGGTAGTCCATCCAGAGTTTGCAGCAGGGTCCGTTCTGTGGGGTGTGCCTGCAGCCGGGCATGGTTCCGGATCGGGAACAGGAACAGGTCACTGCTTTCGGGGATGAAGATTCGGCCCAGGGGCGAGTCCGGCGCGACCCAGGACAGACCGAGGCTGGAATCGTGACTGGCTTTCCCCACCATACCCTGATACTGACTGCGGCTGAGACCGCAGTCGCGCAATGCATGCCAGCCCAGGGCCGGGGACTGCCCGGGAGTGTGAAACAGCGCTCCGCCATTTGCCAGGAACGCGGTGAGCTTCTGCCAGCTGTCCTGGCTCAGGCGTTCGGCCGCTCCCAGCAGGAAGATGATCTGACAGCTCTGGAGATCGGCGGCGAAGAGGCTGGCGGCCCCAAGACGCTCCCATGTGAAGCGCCCCGGCAGGCCGTCTTTTTCCGCCGACAAGGCCTTGCTGACAAAAAACACTTCGTCCTCGGAAAGGCTGCCGCCGTCCTCGGGGGTGACCAGCAGGACCTTGACCGGCTGCTCCGCACCGGCCCAGAAATAATACTCGTCATCAGGCGGGAAGGCATCGTGGGACAACCCGGCCCAGCCCGGGCCGGCGCTGTCTTCCTGCAGCTCGAACACAAAAGCAGCCCGCTGACTCTGCCCGCCCTCAAACTCCAGGGCGTTGCTCTGCGACTGCTGCCCCAGACGGATGGTCAGGAGACGCTGCTGCGCAGCCGGTGAATAATTGCGGCAGAGCACCAGCACGCGCTGTTTGTTGCCGGCCAAGGGCGTGCATTGCACCGACAAAATGCCCACGTTGTCCGGCTGCAGGCTGTCCAGGGGCAGGAACTCCAGCTCGATGTCCCGCGTCAGGGTCAGCTCCTGCAACGCCCAGTCGCTGCTCTGAAAATCGCTGACCAGGAGCAGTTTTTTTCTCTGGGCGGCGGGGTTGAAGGCGGCCAGGCATTGACTCAGGGCCTGTTCCGGACGTCCGGCGCTCAAGGTGGGCTCCCATTCCGCCAGTGCCGTCTGCAGAGTCTGCAAACTGCTTCCGGGAGGGTATTCGTTCAGCAGGTCCCGGGAGTAGGTGGCCAGGCCGACCTGCCAGCCATCCTCAGTCAGAGCATCCAGAGCGGACAGTGCACTGCGGCGGCTCTGCTCGGCGGCACCCTGCCAGTGCAGGCTGGCGGAGCTGTCCAGCAGGATAATCGCCTGCTGTAAAGAACTGCCGCCCACCGGGAGGCTCTTAGGCACCCATTGCGGACGTGCCAGGGCCAGGACGATGGTCGCGAACAGCGCCAGCCGGCACAGCAGCAGCAGGATGTCCCGCAGGCGACGGCGCCCTTCCCGGGGCAGGGGGGTAATCTCCAGGAAGCGAATGCTGGGGAAAATCAGCCGTCGGGGGCGTTTGCGGTTCAGCAGATGGAGCAGGACCGGTCCGGCCAGTGCCAGCATCCCCCAGAGGAAATACGGGTAAGCGAAAGTCAGCATCAGTGCAGCGCCTCGCGTTTATGCAGCCAGGCGGCCAGGAGGTACCCGAGGTTGTCGGAGGTGCTGGCCAGCAAGTAGTCGGTACGGGTGTCAAGGCATTGCCGGCGGGTGCGGTTCAGGAAGTCCTGCATGCGCTGGCGGTACTTCTCCCGCACCAGATTCACTGTGGTAGTGATTTCCTGATTGCTTTCGCTGTCGATAAAATTCAGGGTCTCCTGGAAGGGCAAGGTCAGTTCGTCCTGGTCCAGAATTTGACAGGCCAGGCAGTCGTGCCCGGCAAAGCGGAACTGCTGCAGTGAACGCCCCAGCTGGGTCTCAAATTCTTGAAAATCCGAGAGCCAGACCAGCAGGCTGCGCCGGGGCAGCATTTCACTGACCTGCTGCCAGGCCGCGCCGTGCTCCGCCCGCCCGCTCGGGCGGCAGCCCTCCAGAGCGGCCAGGACCCGGGCCAACCCGCCGCCGCTCTCGCCCGGCGGCAGCAGACATTGCATCTCAGAGCCATAGACGAACAGGCCGATCTGGTCGCCCTGATGCTGGGCCAGGTAGGCCAGGCAGGCAGCCAGCAGAGCCGCATAACGGAATTTGCTGCAGGGAGCGTCTTTGCCCTGATAGGCCATTGAGGCGCTGGCATCCAGAATGATGGCGCAGCGCAGGTTGGTCTCTTCGTGATAGACTTTGCTATACGGCTTGCCCAGGCGGGCCAGCAGTTTCCAGTCCAGGAATTTCAGATCGTCGCCGGGCGTGTAAGCGCGGTATTGCATAAATTCGCTGCCGCTGCCGCGGCAGAGGCTGCGGTGGATGCCGGTCAGCAGCCCCTCGACGGCGGTTTTGGCCAGCAGGTGGTAATCGCTGATCTGAGTCAAGGTCTGGGGGGACAGCAGTATGGAAAGCGGCGTTTCGGGCATGATGCGGGCTATTTGCGCTGGCCTGCCCTGGCCGAGGACGCGGCGGATTCCGCTGCTTCCAGGGCAGCCAGCATTTCGGTCGGCGTCTCAGCGCAGCGCAGGTTTTGGATAAGGCCGGTGGTGATCAGCAGGGAGCTTAAGGCTGCGAGGACCTGCAGGTGGATATCGTCTTTGCAGGCGAGCAAAAAAAAGATGTCGCTGGGCAGGCCGTTCGCCTCGCCGAAAAAAACCGGGTTCCGGGCTTTCGCCAGGCAGATGAATGACTCCTCGAACAGGAACTCATCCCGGCTCTGCGGATGGACCAGCGCGACGCCGCCTGGCAAGGCGGTCGAGGCCTGCTCTTCCCGGGAACGCAGCGAGTCATGGAATTCACTAACACTGTAGAGCAAGCCGGTGCTTTCCGCCAGCGCAGTGAGGCTTTTCAGGATGGCGGCCTTGCTTTTGCCCCGGAGGGCAGTGTCGATACGGTCTGGGGCGCACAATGCACTGGGCAAGACTGGGCTCAGGGGCGGTTGCAGCTGTTCCTTCTGCAGGGCGGTTTTGCGGTTCAGGATATGCAGCGACCACCAGTTCATGATTGCTTCCTGGTCGAAGAGCAGCTTGTCGCCCTGTCGCAGGCAGGGGGCATCGCCCTGCGTGGCCTGTTCCCGCAGATGTTTGGGGCTGCAGTTGATCAGTGTGGCAGCTTGCTCGAGGGTGAGTTGCTTGTATGCCATATCCGTTCTCTCCAGTGCATTGACCGGCAATGGATATAATATAGCATCACCGCCGGGCAGCGCCCCCCGGGACAGCGCGCCGAGGGACAAAAACAGTCCAAAAGAATCAGGATCTTGGAAAACCATTAATCACCACATTTTTTCCTTTCCCCGTTTGCAGTCCCGGAACGAGGGTATAGATTTCCTATGGGCCGCGTTTTTCACTTTTTTCACACCTTGCCTGCGAGCAGTTGATGTCTATGGAGTGATGGGCGGCCTTTTGTATTTATCTATGATGTGCACGGGCTTGGGACTGGGGCGGTTGGTTCGGCTGTCCGGTCAGGCGGTATCGTATGAAAGCCTCCAGCCATCCATATTGATGTCCGAGAGCGGACAGGTCAGAATCGCCCTTCGGAACCTGTCCACAAAATGGGCGATTGTTCCGTACCATTCCAGCATCGGACGCTGAATGACTTCTGTTATTTCTTCGCTGTTTGCTTTTTGCTGCAGCCTCCTGAAGAGACTGCTGTGCATCATGAATGTGCGTATAATGTCGGCTATCTGCACGATGAGATAATAATTTTGCCCCGCAAATCCCCTTGTGCCGAACGCCGTCCCCAGTTCAAGCCCGTGGTGCTTCTGTACTTTGAATTGTTCTTCGATTTGCCAGCGCACCCTGCAGATTTCGTCCAGGATGCGCAATACTGTCTCCTTATTGTTATGCAGGCAGATTGTGGTTGCATAGACATGGCAACCTTCCTTTTCGCCATTGTCTTTTGTCATTTTTATGACGTTCAGCTTAAATTCTGTCGCTCCAAACTTGTGTTTCATGCCATTGCGCCAGGAGACTCTGCGGGTTCTTTCATCCTTGAGATCGGTGCCGGTGAAATGCTTGCCCGACTTCCTGGCCAGCGCTTCTTCGATTTCCCCCAAGAATGCGGGCGTCTTGTCGTTT
>JAAYYJ010000169.1 GCA_012515455.1 Oligosphaeraceae bacterium | reverse complement strand
TGCGTTACCTGGGTTCATACTTCGTTCAATGCGCCGGCGTTGACCACCCGGCCGCACTGCAGCTGCGGGCGGGATGTAAGGTTTACAATAATTTCCAAATGCTGCAGACCGGCATTAATCTGCATAGCAACTCCGATTTGACCCAGTTCGCTCTGCTGGCTAATGATTATATCGCCCCGAAATCGTATAAAAGCAATTTCTTTGCTTTGCAACGTACTGGGACAGTGATAACCGAGAACATGTTCTGGGCTGCGGAGAACTCGTCGCCAATAAACTCGCTCCCCTCCTGGCGCAGCGTCTATGCCGCTGAGGCGGAGCAGCTGCTGCTGTATACTCCAGGTTCCGGCGGACCGGTGAAATTTGACCGTCTGGCCTCGGGCTGGAGCGAAGCTGCGCCATTGATTGCCGTTAATACCGACCTGCCGTCTGCCTGGGCAGATATCTCCGACCGCCGGGTAGCTTTTTCCGCCGACGGCAGCACAGTCTATTTTTCGACCAGCGCCGACCTGAATCTCTCCACTGAGTCTCTGGAGGGGAGCGATTACTCGCTCTATCGTTTCGATCTTTCTGACGGCATGGTGTCTTTTGTGGATTCAATCGGCAATATTGCCGCTGAGCCGTCCTGCTCTGCCGATGGTGAAATCTTTGCCCTTCAAGGCACCCGCTGGGTCTTGGGCGGACAGGTGCATTACAGCTCACACAGCCAGATTCTGCTGCTGACCCGGGATTTGAGCGGCGCTTACAGCTACGAACTGGTCAGCCGTTCCAGTACTGGCGCAGCGGCCGATGCCGACTGCACCAGCCCCGCCATCAGCGCCGACGGGCGCTTCGTCACCTTCGCCAGCCGCGCCAGCAATCTTGTGGCGGCTGCATCGGGGGGAGTTGAGGCGCAAATCTACCGTTACGACACCGTGACCCGACAGCTGGAATTGCTCAGTGCTGCCGCAAATGGTGCACCGGCCAACCGACCCTGTTACCAGCCGGCCATCTCTGCCAACGGCCGTTATGTCGGCTTTGCTACAGCTGCCACCAACCTGACCAGTTACCAGGGGAATTATCCCCAGGTGTTGCTCGCGGATTGCGGATTCTATGCCGCCATTGCCGATTTCAACTCCGGTCTGGGCAATATCTCGGCACTCGACATAAGCGGTAATTTCCAGCCCGAAGCGACCACCGTGACCTTGCTTCAGGCCTTGACGGCGGGGCAGCTGCGGACTGCAGCTGGACAAACGGTCGTGGTGGGGCAAGCCTACCCTGTCGCCAGCTTCCCCTGGCGCTATGTCGCCTCCGGTACTCCGGGGGAGGTGTATTTGCCCTTGCGGGTGCAGGAGAATGGCCCCAGCGTTGATTTGACGCCGCTGGTCACGGTCTCGCAGTTGCAGCAGCAATATGTGAGCCTGACCGACAACGGCGAGCTAGCGCCTGCTCCTGATGGAACCTACGAATACGGCGGTCTGTCCTGTTCTGAGGATGGCAGCCGGGTATCCTTTTTCAGCACCGCGCGGCTCAGCAATGAGGACGAAGATACCGGCAGCTGGTATGATGCGAATGTCCATCTCA
>JAAYYJ010000168.1 GCA_012515455.1 Oligosphaeraceae bacterium | reverse complement strand
CTGATGATCACAAAAGTCATCCCCAGGGCGATAATCCCGCTGTAGGAAATCTGCCGGCTGATATTCAGCAGATTCTGGGGATTGCGGAAGGCCGGACTGGTGGATGCACAGAGCGCCAGCAGCAGCAGCAGCGCCACCCAGACTGCGTGGCGGGATACCTTCTCCCGTAAAAACAAACTGAACTGGCGTTTTGCAGGCATTGGCACAGAGGCAAAGATTTGGTTGTGCGGCATCATCGTAACTGCATCCCAGGAGCGGCCATCACTCCACCGGCCGTACCGCAGCCGGCCGGACAAAGACCGCTTGCCGGATGTACAGTGGCGTGCAGGATTCCTCTTCCTCAGCCGCCGTCGCGGGCCAGGGCCACCCGGGCGCGGACAGCAGCTGTGCGGCCGGGACACAATCCTCCAGACGCAGAGCCGGCATCAGCGATTGGGGCAGCTCCGGCAGGTTCTGGCCGGACAGCGCCACCCAGTGATCGCAAGCGCATTCCGGAAGCAGCAAATCCTGGGGGTCCTGCGGCGACGGGGAGACAGGAAGCGCCGGCTCACCGTCCTCACCCAGCCAGAAGCGGCTGAGAATGACCTGACCACAACGGCCGTCATGCAGGACGCCCACCTTCTGGCCGGGAGACAAGACAGCCGCGGCGCTCTTGGCCAGCGCGTATGCGCTGGGCACCCCGCGCATGGCTGCCCGGCTGCACAGGCAGATGCCCTTCACCAAAGCAATGCCGCAGCGCAGCCCCGCAAAGCTGCCCGGCCCGGTTCCCACCGTCCAGCGTTCAATCTCAGCCAGCGACAAGCCCAGCCGGGTGCATTCTGCGACCAGCCAGGAGGACAGCAGGCGGTCGCTGTCGCGCCCGCCGCCAGGCAGGCAAAGTTCCTGCAGCAGCACCCCATCCCGGCGGATGGCCAGCGCTGCCCCCTGCGAACAATCCAATGCGGCCTCTAGCATGTCCCCCCCTCAGACTGGCGGCAGACCACTCCAGCCGGCAGACCGGCAGACTGCAGCTGGTGAAAAATTGTTTCCGGCAGTAGCAGCAGCCGGCTTTCTTCCGTCAGATGCTGCAGTTCGAGATTCAGCAGCGCGGGTCCTTCCGGCAGCAGCCCCCGGATGCGTTCCGGCCATTCCACCACGGTTATCGCTCGGGGTGCGAACAGGAATTCATCGATTCCGAAGGCCACAGCGGCCTCCTCGTCATCGATGCGGTACATATCGAGGTGATAGAAATAGCGCTGCCCGGCCAGTTCGTATTCCTGGGCCACGGTGAAGGTCGGGCTGGTCACGGCCACGTCAACCCCCAGGCCCTGGGCAATGCCGCGGCTCATGACCGTCTTGCCGGCCCCCAAATCGCCATGCAGGGCGACCACCATGCCGTCATGCAGCAGCGGGGCCAAAGAACGTCCTAGCCGCTCCGTGGCTTCATCACTGTTGCTTTGCAGTATCGTCATAGTCTCCTTCCAAGGTGCCGAACTGATTGCGAGCGGCCGCCAGGCGCATCACCCGCTGAAAAAAACAAGGCTGGCTACCATCCTCGCACCGTCCGTCCTGACGGCTGCCCCCGCAGGGACCAAGACGCAAGCCCTTGGGGCAGGAGCTGTTGTCCAAATAAAAACAGGGGCGCAAGCGCTGCAGTTCCTCCTCCGGCAGTCGGCAGAGCAGCTGCAGAATCCGCCGCCACCAGACCGGTGGGCGGGAGCCGGCGAGCAGCAGATTGCCCAAACTGGCCCGCCAGGAGTCCAGTCGGGCGGGGCGCCGCAGCCTGGTTCCGGCCAGGGGGTGCTTCTCCGGGGCATAATCTCTCTCGCCCGGCTGCATCAGGCCTCGGAACAGGTAATGCGCCCCCAGTCCCGGCGCGGGATTATGCTTGCCGTAGGCATCATTCCAGTTTTTCAGCCAGTGGTCATAATCGGGATTGCTGGACTCCTCTTGCGCAATCAGCCCGAACAGTTTCTGCAGCAGGGCGGGATCACGCAGGCCGGACAATTGCACGCCGCCATAACCGAGCTTCTGGTAGCCGACGATCTGCCTGGCCACCCGGCGCAGCTGCCGCTCCTGGAACTCCTCCTGCGTACCTTGCGCATCCTGCATCAGCGCCGAGCCCAGCGGAACCGAAAAATAGATCCCCGGCCGGTAGCCGTCGGCGAGCTGCTGCGCCTCTTCCCAGCTCAACAGGCAGACCCGGGCAACGACCATGACCGCGAACGCGCGCTTCTGCAAAAACCACTGCAGTTCCTGGGCCTTCTTCATATCCCAGCCCGCCTGAGTGACCAGGTAATTCGCGCCGGACCGGAGTTTGCGCACCATTTTTGCGTACTGCAGACACTGGTCCTCTGGGGTATATTTGAATGGATTCACCGCCGCGCCCAAACACAGTCCGGGACCAAAGTGTCCCGCAGTCTGCAGAATCTCCAGGCTGTCCAGATGCTGGCGCCCGGGATGGTCGGCAAGCTGCTCCTGGCGGGGACAATCACCGCTCACGGCCAGAAAATTCCGCAGCCCCTGCGCCTTGGCTTCAGCCAGGATGCCCTTCACCCGCTCTGCGCTGCTGCCCTTGCCGCTGATGCTGATGATCACCGGCTTGCCGCTGCCGGTGCTGATGGCCTCGGCCGCCAGATACGGATCATGGCAGTCTTCCGAGAGCAGGCGGTCAGTGACCACAAAGGCAAAAATCTGCGGCAAAGCGGCAAGCTCGCGGCTCTTCTCCTTCAACAAGGCCAATGCCGCAGCCGCAGGCTGACACGCCAGCGGGCTGTGAATCTCCAAAAAATACAGGAAGCGCCCCTGCATCATGGAGGAGGCAAAACGGTTGTCACCGGAAAAACTCAAATTGATTTGCTTACGCTCGTCTGACATAGAGAGTCTCTGCCAATTCCAGCTGCTTATTCCCCAAAACGATCCCAGGGGACCTGTACTTCCGACTGGTGGTTGATTACCGCATCAAGCATCAGCAGCAGCGGATAATCATCCAGACGAACCCGGCCAGCGGCCGCCTGGAGGCGCAAGGCCTGCGCGGTGCTGCTCACTATGGCTACCGACTCCAAAGTCACGTCGGCTAATTCCTTTATGGCCGCCTGGAAAGACAAACCGCGCCCCAGCAGCCGCCCCAGCTTGCGCGTCCGCCCGCCATAGACGGTGACGTACAGATCACCGGCAGCGTAGGAAATGCAGTCCGGCTGCCCTCCCAGAAGGCTGATCAGGCGGGCCATCTCCCGCACACTCTGACCGAACAAGGCCGCCGCCGGATTGTAGAACTCGGGACAATTGACACCGTGCTGGCGTTCGGTCATGCCGACCGCCAGGGTTACTGCCAGCGCGTAGGCATTCTTCAGAGCCACCGCGCATTCCAGGCCCTTGACATCGGCAGTACAGCGCACATGATAATAGTCCGTGGCCAGCAGCTTGCGCTGGAGCTGCAGCAGCTCCAGGTCCGCACCACAGAAGGCCACCGCGGTATGCTGGCGGCGGATCAGCTCGTAGCTGGTGCACGGACCGCCGATGGCATGCACCGGGCGCGGATGCGCGAGCCTGCTCCCGATGGCCAGCGGGAAAGGCAGCAGGCTGCCGTCCGGCTGCGCTTCCAGTCCTTTGGTAACCAGCAGCACCGGCAAGCGTTCCGGCAACAGGGGCAGGACTTGTTCCTCGAACCATCTGATGCCGAAACTGCTGATCCCTCCAATCAGCAGCTCGCTGCCGGGCAGCGCCTGCTGGAGTTGTTCTATCTGATAAGCCTGGACTGCCTCCGGCAAGGTGAACGCCAGGCGGGGATGATAACGGTTCTCCTGCACCGAAGCGATGATCTGCCGGTCCAGTGGCGTCCCCACCAGACGAATCTGATGGCCGTTATCGGCTGCAGGCACGCTCATGGCCGAGCCCATCATGCCGGAACCCACAATCGTAATTATGCTCATCTAATAACCCTTCCAATTGGAAAAAAACATATACGAGTTATATTTTTTGATAGCCTTAATAATATAACCCGACTGCCTGCCAGGCGCAACTGATTATTGACCTTACCGGGCAAAAAGTGCCCCCGCAATGCCCAGAGGCGTCCGAGCCGGCCCAAAAGCCCCCCCGGGAACAGGACCATACCGCCATGCCGCATAAATTCGTCGCCCTGGATATCGGTGGCGTCTGCCTGCAGATTTTCAGGGAGAAATTTTTTCCCCGCCGCTTGCTGGAGACTCCGCCGGCAGCCCTGATTGAGCTGGAAACCGCCTTCGAATGCGGCCGCATCAGTGCGGCTGAATGGCTGCCGCGCATCCGCGAGCTCATGCCGGCATTGCAGCAGCTGCCCGCACCGGAATGCTGGCGGCGCTTCCGCAGCATCGTCGGGCCGGAGGTGCCGGGGATCGCGGCATTAACCTCCCGCTGGGTCAGCCAGGGGCTCCGCGTCATCTTTTTTTCCAATACCTCCTGCGTGCACGCCGATGAGGTCTGGCGTAACATCTCTTTCGGCGGGCAGATAGCAGACGCGGTTTACAGCTACGAGGCCGGATTTATGAAACCGGCCCCGGAAATATACCGCTGCTTCGAACAACGCTTTGGTGTACCAGAGCTGTATCTGGATGACAATGCCGAGAATATCCGCGCTGCCCGCCAGCTGGGCTGGGAGAACGCACGGCTTTTCACCGGCACCAGCGCTTTGCTGCAGGAGAACTGAACGATGCCGCAAAAACTCTTCCGCCTCGAGGTCTATGTCCCGGAAACCCACCTGGAACAGGTGAAGCAGGCGCTGTTCAGCGCCGGCGCCGGTAAACTGGGAAATTACGACTGCTGTGCTTTTCAAAGCCGCGGCCGGGGCCAATTCCGGCCCTTGCCGGGAGCGCGGCCATTCCTGGGCAGCAGCGGCACCCTGGAGCAGGTCGAGGAATGGAAACTGGAGCTGGTGCTGCAGGAGGATTGCCTGGCGGGCGCCATCGCGGCCCTGAAAGCTGCCCATCCCTACGAGACACCAGCCTATCAGTACTGGCCGGTGCAGAGCTGATCACGGCGCGGCAGCGGACCGCTATTCCGCCACTTTCTTGCCTGTCAGTGCATCCCAGAACAGATAATAGTTGATGCAGTCAATCTGAGTCTTGATCCCAGTAATACGATCGCCTTTGCGGGCAAATTCCTGGGCCAGCTTTTCGACCTTGCGTTCATCGTTGTTCTTTTCCGCCTCGGCAACCTTCTTGTCGTAAGCTTCCTTCTCTTTCATGTACTCGTTATATTTCCGGTCCAAAGGACGACGCAACTGCTCGGCCTCCTTGACCAGGTCTTTCTTCAATTTCTTGATCTCACGGTCCAGTTTTTTGATCTTGCGCTGATTCTTGCGCTGAATCTTCGCATCTGTCTCATCACTCAGAGATTTCCGCTCCCGCATTTTCTCACCCAGCTCATGGTATAACGACAGCAAATCCGCGAGACGCTTCTCCTGAGCATCCAGCTTCTTCTCATCAATTTTCGGACGCTTCTCCGGACGCGGGAATTTCTTGAACAGCTCCAGGTCCTCTTTCTCCTCCGCAGTCAATTCCAGCGCGGCAGGCTCCGGCAGCCCCACCCCAGCCTTCTCCGTTTTTCCGGCTGGTGCTGGCATGACCAAATCCTGCGCCGCGGCAACAGCTGTCACCCCCAGCCATAACCCGGTGATCAACAACAACCCTAAAGTATTCAGAGGTCTCATTGTTCCTGCTCCTTTGTTTATGCTTGTGACTGGACTAAATTGCGTGGCTGCACCACAAAACCATTACGGGTTAATGTAATCCGATACAGCTGAAAAACAACCGGACGAAGCAAAATTCTCTCCCCCGAAAATTGACTGTCCCCAAAATCAGACTGCTGGAAGACTGTGACCGACTACAGCCTGAACCACGCCCGGGTGGTCGCAGACTCGTAATCTCCGGCCGGGATAAAAAAAATCCTGAAATCGCTTGCAATTATGAAACAAGGCATTAATTTAATTATTGTCATTTGGCGGATGATGATTCCTAATGGAATGAGGAACGACCGACAATATTCGGTCGTTCCTTTTTTTTCCCGCCGATCCGATTCTATTGCTGATTCTCCAACTGACTAATT
>JAAYYJ010000167.1 GCA_012515455.1 Oligosphaeraceae bacterium | reverse complement strand
TGCACCGCGGCGCGGCTGCCGCAGAGGTCCTGCACCCGAAAGGACGCCCAGAAATAATACACCACCTGCGCCAGTATCCGGGCCCAGTTGACAGAATTGACCGCCCCCAAAGAAAACTGCCGCTTGAAAGAAAGATCATTGAAAACCTCTTTCAGGACCCGCTGGCAGTCATCAAAAGTCCCACGCAAGGCTAAGCAGTGGACATTGGAGTCCGGAACCGTGGCCATCTGCCGCTCCTGCAGCGGACTGACCCGTCCCTCAGGATACATGATGAAGATGTTGATGCCGGCTTTGCCGCGTACGCCGTGGATGGCGGCACTGCCGGTGTCGCCGCTGGTGGCACCCAGGATATTCAGACGCCCGCCGCGATGCTCAAGAATATATTCAAACAAATGGCCTAAAAACTGCAGCGCGATATCCTTGAAAGCCAGGGTAGGGCCATGGAACAGCTCAGCCAGATACAACCCGGGCGACAACGGTTTCACAGGTACCACCGCTGGGTCCGTAAACGCATTGTAACTGCGCTGTAGCAAAGACCGCAGATCGTTCTCGGGCAGGGCGGTACCAATAAACGGCTGCATGACTGCCACGGCCAAGTCGAGATACGACAAATTCCGCCAGGAGGGCAGGTGTGGGCGGTAGTCCGGCAGTGCAGCAGGCAGCAGCAAACCGCCATCATCAGCCAGACCCATCATCACGGCAGACAGAAAATCCACGCCGGAAATACCGCCACGGGTGCTGATGTATTGCGAAAAACTCATGCCGCAGATAGGCCTTTTTTTCTGGTTACGACTTGTATTGCTGGGGTTCACATAGCACATTAAAACATTGCCCTGCTCCCCTGGCAGAGCCGGCAGAATACAGCTGCCGGAACAGCCCGCGGACCAGCAGTACTAACACCGACTGGCCGGCACGCCTGCAAACAACCGGCAGGCACTGCAGCTGGCTGACGGCGGGGAGTAATCACTCTTACTATAACCCGTAATCAATTTTTGACACTCGGATGGGACAGGAAAAATGAACCTAGCTTGCCCGGATTTTGGCCAATGCCGTGCTGAATTGGCTCTGGATGAACGTGGCTGCGAACTCTGGGGACCAGGGTGGTCCCAATCGCAGGCAGTCTATCCTGACACGCCCTTGCCTTTCCTGCAGGAGGACTTCGTCGCTGAAATTGTGCGACTGGCAGGACTGGAACCCCCAGCGGCCCAGGCGCTGCAGGAAGGAGCCGCCGAAATCCGGCAGTCGGAAATGCTCCGCCGCTTCGCCTGGCACTGCCATTGGCGTCTCAATCTCGCTACTGCCGACGATGGGGTCTTCCCGCCTCTGCTGACCCGGGAAAATGTCGCCATGCCAGCCGGGAACTGCCATGTCTTCACCCTGGCGACTCTCGCACCCCTGCCCAGACTGAAAAAATATTACGCCGTGCGCGGTATCCCCGAAGCTGTGCTGGCCAACGGCTTGCAGGATTTGCGAGTCTGGACCGACGACGCCTGGGCCCTGAAGGGCATCCGGGGCTGCCTGAACAACAACTGGCTGCATAATCATATCATCCCAAATTTGTTCGCGTTGGGTAGGCTGGAGTTCCAGTTCGGACATTGGTACAACCCGGTGCTGGTCTACAAAAAGAAGACCGGCCAGGAGCTGAAATTAATCGCGCAGGGCAATGTTGCGGTGTCGGCCGAGGGATATCGCGGCGCCAATGCCGGCGAAAAAACGGCCTATACCACGATTTTCCGGGAAGAGGGCGGACAAGTTACCGGCCATCCGGCTTTGCCCGACGGCACATTGTCACCCAGCCCCATCACGCTGTCACTGCAGGAATGGGAACAGTACCTCAATTATGGGGACCCGGTAATCAATATGCATATCCCGGCAGGAGCGCCCCTGCTGAAAGAAGCGTGCGCAGATTCCATCCGCCGCGCCTGGGAATTCTTCCCCCGGCACTTCCCGGAATTCAAATTCAAGGCCCTGGTCTGCAGCTCCTGGCTGTTTGATCCGGCGCTGGCACAATACTTACCTGACTCCAATATCGCGGCCTTCCAGAGCTTGTTCCACCTCTATCCCTATCCACAGGCCACCGGCTGGCAAACCAGACAACGGGTCTTTGGCGATCCGGACCTGCCGCTCGAATCGGTGCCGCAGAAAACCACCCTGCAGAAAATCGTCAAAAAACACCTCCTGGAAGGGAAATTCTGGCACTGCGGCGGGGCTTTCCTGCTCCGCCCGGAGGAGCAGCAGGTAAGCCCGTCAGCGTAAAACCTGCCGCCGGCCGCGGGTACTGTGGTACGCCCTGTCAGCGGCTGACTGAATTCCCCTCGGGCCGGAGCCTGCCCCGGCCAAGCCTGCCCGTCTGGCCGCAGGAGCAGCAGTCATCGCCCGGCGGGACGGCTGAGAGCCCCGCTGCATGGATTTCCGCCCGGTCCTGCCCCTGAGCGCAGTTCCGGGCCAAGGCCATGGCTGCCCGTGACCCGTTTTTTATGTTTCTGCAGGTAAAGAACTTGACAAGAACGGCAAGGTGCACTAAATTTTCTCGGTGCCAAAGTTTCTTCTGTCCCCTCCCATCCAGGGCAGAATCCCCTGCACGGGTAATCACCCTGCACGGCCGGCACAGCCGCGAAAGGCTTGCCTGCGCCATCCTGGTCAGGCTGGGAATGGCACCGCCTTTGTCGAGTCTCAGAAAGCTTCCCGGCGCAAGAGTTTCGCCGGACACGCATTGCCCAAGCCCTGTACACTACGCCGACGGACAACGGTATCCCCTCGTCGGGCAGGGTTGGCAAAAAACGTCTGCACTCTTTCATTCTGCCGGAGTGAGAGGATGCAGCCAAGGAGAATGATTATGACTAAAGTCGCTGTTCTGCTGGCACCCGGCTTCGAAGAAATAGAAGCTGTCTCGGTGGTGGATATTCTGCGTCGGGCTGGCGTGGAGGTGCTGCTGGCCGGTGTCGACCCCGATGACCAGGGGGGCGTGCAAGGTGCCCATGGCCTGACCCTGCTCACGGATTGCCTGCTGGAAGATTTGAATGTCGATGACCTGGCCATGGCGGTCTATCCCGGCGGCATGCCGGGGGCAAGCAACCTGGCCGCCAGCGACGGCGCCCGGCTGCTGGCCCAGGCGGTCTGCGAAAAGGGCGGCTGGGCTGCAGCCATCTGCGCCGCACCCGTGGTACTCGCAGCAGCAGGACTGCTCAAGGGCGTGGAATATACCTGCTACCCGTCTTTCGAAAAAAAAATCAGCGCCGGAAAGTACACCGGCGCCAGAGTCCAGGTCTGCGGCAAAATTATCACTGCCTGCGGACCAGGGGCGGCAGCGGATTTCGCGTTCGCCTTGCTGCGCGCCCTCGGACTGGAGAAGGAAGCCCAAAAATTGCACCGGGATATGCTGATTGCATGACTGCCGCCAGGGGGAAAAACCCCGGCCGGACGACAGTCAGCGCTACGGCGAATACACTAGTTCAGGCAGGAATCCTGGCCAGGACATCAGAGGCGACTATGCTGACGCAATACGATAATCTGCTGCAGGAATTGCAGAGGCTGGGGCGACTGCGCCAGCGCCGCCTGGCAATCGTAGCCAGCGCCGCCCTGGCCGTGGCTGCGGCAGCCTGGCTGTGGCTCGGAACAGCCCTGGATTTGGGCCTGGGAGGAAGCCCGGTCAGCATCCGCTATCTGTTCTTTCTGGTGCTGCTGGCCGGCGCCGCAGCAGGAACCTGGAATTGCGTCCGCTGCTGCAGACGGCGTTTGACCAACCAGGCCCTGGCCGCCCTGATCGAAACTGCCAAACCGGGCATGCACAATTCTCTGATCAATGCAGTGCAGTTCCTGGAAGGCGGACAGGTGGGCGAGAATATCATCAGCGCAGTGCTGCAGGAAGCACCGCTGGACTTACCCAGCGTCAGACCCGCAGAACTGCATTCCCAGCGGTTGCCGAAAATGCTGCAGCGCAGCAGCTGCATTTTGCTGGTGCTGTGGCTGGCGCTGTTCTGCTACTCACCCCTGGCGGCCAGGCAGAGCTTGTTCCGCTTGCTCGCGCCGTTCTCACAGACCCAGCCGGTCACCGCAACCAGAATTGCCCAGGTCACGCCAGGACATTGCGCGTTGCGCCGCGGACAGGAACTCGCCCTGAGCGCAGTTCTGGCAGGAAAAATTCCCGCCGCGGTACAGGCCTCGATCGTCCAGGAAGGACAGCAGGACATCACCCTGACCCTGCTGCCGGATGAGGAAGACCGCAGCACATTCAGCGGTCAGAGCACCGCTCTGTTTGCAGCCGGCAAATACCGCATCCTGGCCGGAGACGCGGTTTCCCCCTGGTTCAAACTGGAAATCGTCTCGCCCCCGGCCTTGGTGGACTGGGAGGCCAGGGTCACACCGCCGGAGAGCACCGGCAAAAAATATTATGCCCTGAAACCCGGCAGTCAGGACCTGGGAGTGCCCGCAGATTCGCTGCTGGTCTTCAAAGGCAGCGCAGATACCGTACTGCACCAAGCACTGCTCCTGCAGGGCAATAAAATTATCCAGGAACTCCCTGACCTGAACAGCAAAAACTTCACTTTCCATGGCCCGGTTGCCGCCCAAGGCAATCTCAGCTTGCGCCTGGTAGCCGGAATTGAGTCTGACATCACTTTGCCGCTGCTGATCCTGCCCGACCGCCAGCCGAAGGTCACCCTGATCGAGACACCCCTCAAAATCACCATCCAGAAAGGAGAAGCGCTGGCCGTCGGCTTCCTGGCTGAGGACGACTATGCCATCGCCAGAGCCGGTCTGGAGCAGGTCCTCGATAATGCGCCGCCAGAGCAAATACGCACTGCGAGTCCGGAGCAGGAACGACCGGTACGCTTCCCGGGGCGGTTCCTGATTGATACCGCCAGCTTCAAAGCCCGCAGCGGTGAAAGCTTGCGTTTCCGGGTCTGGGCCGAAGATTATGGCCGCGAGCCTGAGCAGCGGCGGGGATATTCGCCGCTGCTGCAAGTGGTCTTTGCCGACCCCGGAAAAGATCCGGAAAAACAGGCCGAAGAGCTGCAAAACACAGAGTCGATCCTGGCAGAGCTGATCCAAAAACAGCGCCGCAATCTGCAGGCTACGCAGAGCTTGGCCGATTTGGCTCTGCTGCAGAAAGATATCCCCCCGGACGCGGTCAGCAGCGCCGAAAATGAGCAGCTGCTAATCCGGCAGCAGGCGGTGCAAATCCTCGAATTCCGGGAAATTCTGGGCGGCCTGGCGGATGTCCTCAGCGGCCTGATCAACGAAGAGATGCTCAGAGTGCTCGAGGTCTTCGACCAACTGCACCGGGCCAGCGCTAAAGCGCCGCTGCTGCAGCAGGCCGTCCTCTGGGAAACCCGCATCCTGGCCGCCCTGACCGGGCTGGCCGACGGACTCAAGGCCGAACAGGCCCAGCAGGATAAACGGGACCTGTTCGCTTTCCTGCAACGGCTGGTGAAAAAACAAAAACACAACCTCGGGGAGAGCAAAAAACTCAGCCGGAACGAGGACGTCTCGCTCGAAGCACTGGTCCATAACCAGGATGCCATCTCTGAGGACATCCTGGCGTTCGCCGATATCTGCCTGAATCAGGCCGAAATGCGCTCCGAGGATGATTTCGCGCTGCAGGCCCGGCAGGCGCACAAGCTGCTGGAGGAGGGCAAGGCTTATGATAAGTCACTCCAGGCGACGGAATTGCTCGAGGGCAAGAAGCTGTCCGCTGGCATCCCCCTCCAGGAAGACGTCCTGCGGACTCTGCTGGAAGTGCTCAATCTCCTGAATCAATGGCGGATGAACAATGCCCGGCGGGTCCTGGATGAGGCCGCAGCAGTACTGCAGAATACCGCCGATAAACTCGACGACCTGGAAAAGCAGCAGGCCAGAATCGCTGAAGTCACCCGCGATCTGAAAAAGCGCGGCCCGTTGGATGATGCAGCCCGGGAGCAGCTCGCGAAAATGGACCAGGAACAGAAGGATATGGCCGACTTGCTCGAGAAGCTGGCCAACGACCTGTACCAGTTCCCGGAATTGCCGGTCTGCAATGAGCTGAATTCCAGAATGCGGGAAATCTACGAGTCCGTCCTGCAGGCCCTGGACAGCGAAAACATGCCCGCGCTGGAAATCGCGGTGCAGAAGGAAGACGCCATCCTGGATGCTATCCGCAAAACTAAGGAACGCATCGAGGATGTCGAAATGTGGCTGCTGGATATCCCGGATAACATCGTGTGGAATATGGAGAGCTTCGATGTCGATGAATTTCCCGAAATACCCCTGGTGCCCCTGCCTGATGAACTCGAAGACCTCGTCGGGGACCTCCTGGATCAGGCCTCGGATATCGATGCCCAGAGCCAGGACACCACCGGGAATAATATCATCGCCGATGCCGAAATGGGCTGGATGGTCGCGGATGGACCCATGCCGTCGTTCGCAGCCAAGGGTAAGTCCGGCAATACCCGACCGAACGACAACGAAATGACCGGTCGCAGCGGCGCGGGCAGGGAAGGGCAGTCAACCGGTGAATTGGTGGAAAATCACGTCAAAGGCTACGAAGGTCGCCAGACTAAAGCCCGCCGCACTCAGGACCAGTTCCAGAAGGGGATGGTGACCGAAGACGAAAACTCCACCCTCGATGCCCGTGCCACCGGCGGCGGCAAATTAGGCGGCGAATCCGAGACCCAGGGGATGTTCGGTTCTGCCCCCCGGCGGGACCTGCATACCCCCGCCCATGGCCAAACCCCGCAACGCCTGCGGCAGGAAACCGAGGCGCTGTATGCCACCGCCAGACTGCTGTACCTGGGTACCGGCAGCCTGGGCGAAGCCGCCCGGGAATTGCGCGGCATCGAAAATGCCCCCCCGCAGATGCAGGCGCTGGGAAATCTCCACCGCCGGGTCCTGCGCCGTCTGGAAGACACCCAGGTGGAAATGAAGGAAGGGGTGGTGCTGCCCATGACGGTCCTGGGCCGCAACAAAACCGGCGGCAGCAGCATCGATGCCGCCGATGTGGGACAAGTGGCGGAGGAATATCGCGATCTGCTGAACGACTACTACCGCAGTCTGGAACAGTAGCCGCCTCCAACCTTGCCCCGGCCTGTCTCCGGCCGTGAAATTGCCATTCCCCCACGCCCGCTCAGCCAGCGCAGCCCCACCGGCCAGCGCGAGAGGGCTCTGCCGGTTTGACAAATATGTCCGGCCGGGACATTAAATTACCATCGTGAAGCGTTATCCTGTTACAGAAATCTAGAAAAAACCGTACCCAAAACCTAAAAACCGAGGAGAAACAATGCAGATTGGTGTCAGTTCCTACAGCTACAGCCGCCTGGTCCGCTCCGGGGCGATGCGTCAAATCGAGGTCATTGCCAAAGCCAAGGAGATGGGCTTCGATGCTATCGAGTTCTCGACCATCAGCGTGCCCGAAGGCCGCACCCTGCCTGATTTCGCCGCCGAGCTGAAAGCCGAGGCGGATAAGGTCGGTATTCCTATTGTCAATTATACCATCGGCGCCGATCTCCTTAAAGGCTCGGACGGAAACCTGGAAGCGGAAATTCAGCGCCTCAAAGGCGAAGTCGACATCGCCGCCATTCTCGGCGTGCCGGGTATGCGGCATGACGCCACCGGCGGCTTCCCCCCCGGATGGCAGGGCCCGACCAGCTTCGAAGCCGCACTGCCCAGACTGGCCCAGGGCTGCCGGGCAGTCACCGAGTATGCCGCCGGCAAAGGAATCCGGACCATGATCGAAAACCATGGCTACTTCTGCCAGGACAGCATCCGCGTCGAACAGCTGGTCACCGCCGTCAATCATCCGAATTTCGGACTGCTGATCGATGTGGGAAATTTCGCCTGCGCCGATGATGACTCCGCCCTCGCGGTCGGAAGACTCAAAAACTATGCCTTCCATTGTCACGCTAAGGACTTCCATCTTAAATCCGGACAGACGGTCTTCCCCGGCCGGGGCTGGAATATGACCAGAAATGGCAACTGGTGGCGGGGAGCCATCATCGGACACGGCAATATCCCGGTCGCTCAATGCGTGCGGACCTTGGTGCGCAATGGCTATGACGGAGTGTTCTCCGTCGAATTCGAGGGTATGGAGGATGTCCTCATGGGCATCGAAATCGGCCAGGAAAACCTCCGCCGCTTCGTGGCCATGGCTAAGGACTGAAGCAGAATAGAGACTACCACGAATCCCTGGCGGACAGGCCAGCCCTGCCCGCCAGTTTAATTTTACCAACGGATAATAACCATGCAGCTCTGGTTGTCACGTCAGGAAATTTGGTCATGCGCAGCACTGTTCTGCATCCTGCTCGGGCTGGCGGTGTGGCCCCGGGGAACGCGCAAGGATACTGCCGGCTCGCAGGAACGGCAGCCCTGCCCGCCGGCACAAGCCAAAAAATATCTCGCTCTTATCAGTGACTTGGCCGAACAGGAACGCTTCCGGCGCTGGAAAGACCATACTCTGGAGGCGCGCCAGGCCGCCTGGCTGGTCGCCAAAGCCGAGTACGCCCTGGAGCAGGCGAAGTGCATTGGCAAGGGCGACTCGAAAAAGGAGAAGCAGGCGCTTTTCCTGGTCGAGGACACCTGCCAGATGCTGCTGCGGGCGGCCGCCCAAAGCCGTCTCGGCTGCCCGACTATCCAGGAGGAAAAAGGCGCCCGCTTGCGGGCCTACTGTTCCCCCATCGACCAGAGCTTCCAGACCTATTCCATCAGCGTGCCCTCAGCCTATGATCCCGCGGTCAGCTGGCCGCTGCTGGTCTCCATGCATGGACACGGCTGGTACCGGCCCTTCCAGGGACACCCCGCACCTGCCTACAGCGGGGCTTTCTGTCTCGCTCCCCAAGGCCGCGGCGCCACCGACTACAAAGACCTCGGCGAAGAAGATGTCCTGCAGGCCATCGCCGAGGTGATGCGGGATTTCAATATCGACCCAAACCGGGTCTATCTGACCGGCAGTTCCATGGGCGGCACCGGCAGCCTGCACCTCGGAGTGCATTACGCCGACCGCTTCGCCGCCATTTTCCCTATCGTCGGAAATGCCGACAACCAGGCCTGGACCAAACGCTGGGGCTGGAACAGAATCTTCCCGGGACGCAACAACCAGCTGCGGGACTGGCTCCAGGATACCCACACCGCCCGCGCTTTTGCCGGAAATCTCCGCAATCTCCCCGTGTACCTCCTCAGCGGCTCCGGCGATACCGTGGTACCCCCGGAACACTCCCGCAATATGGCCGCCGAGCTGAGACAACATAACTGCACCGTCGAATACCGCGAATTCCCCGGCGTGGGACACGGCGGCTTCCCCGCCGATGCCAGCAATAGCGGCTTGTCCTGGACCTGCAGCTGGAGCAGAGACCCGTACCCGCACCAAATCTCCTGGCGGGCGGCTTTGCTGAAGCATGGCCGTGCCTATTGGCTGCGCATGCTGCAGTTTTCCCGACCGCTGGAGTATGGTGAAATCCAGGCGGAAATTCTGGCCCCGAACCGGGTGCGCATCGTGACCGGCAATCTGCGCGCCTTCGCCTTACAGCGCTCCCCCAGACTCTTCAACCCTGAACGGCCGCTGTTCCTGGAAATCGATGGCGAGAGAATCATTATGGCGCCATACCGGGGGCCGGAAGACCACTGGCACATTCTCCGCTTTGACGACATCCATGGCTGGGACTGGGAGAGTAACCGCATCACGCCCCCGCTGCAGAAGACGGCTGGCTGTGAGGGTCCGGTACAGGAGGCCATCCTCGCACCTTTTATCGTGGTCGTCGCCACCCAGTCCCAGGACCCCGCCGTCAATGCCGCCTGGATGCGCGAGGCCCGAACCTTCACTTTCGAATGGCAGCGCCGCAACAATGCTCCCTGTCTGATGGTCAAGGATGTGGACTGCACCATGGAGATGCTGGAGAACCGCAATATCGTGCTCTTCGGCGGCGTCGAGGACAACAGCATCAGCGCGGTCCTGGATGATGCCATCCCCTGGCGGGAAATCCTGGCCCCGCTCAATGGCACCGATTTGCAGGCGGATGACATCGGCACCATCCTGGTTTACCCGGTCGGCAATCTCTCGCCCGGCAAGCTGCAGGTGCAGCTCAGCGCCAACAGCCCGCAGGCGATCTGGCAAATCTGGGGCAGATTCGGAAACTGGTTCAATTGGGGGGTGTACGATTCCAAAAAATATTTCGATTACGCGGTCTTTGACGCCCGTTCGGCCTCCCCTGAGACCATGTTGCTGACCGGATGGTTCGGCACTGACTGGAGCGTCGGCAAGGGGGTCAGTTATTTGGGCGAACCGGTTCTGCGCGAGGAATTCGCCCCTCAGCGCTTTCCCCGCTTCGCTGATGGTAAAGCCGTCCCGGAAGATATGACTGAGCTGTATCTCTGCGACTTGCGGCCCGCAAAAATTGACCAGATGCGCGGAGCGGTCGGCTGGGGCCGCAGTTTCAATGGCGAGAATACCGGTGACAAGGACCTCGGGCTGCGGGCTCCGACGACCCTGGAATTCCCGGTGCGGAAAAAATTCAACCGCTTCTGTTCAGAAGTCAGCCTGCATAATCCGCTGGAGACTTCACTCTGCCAGATGCGCAGCCGGGGCGAAAAAGTGAAATTCACAGTCCTGGGTGATGGTCAGAAGCTCGCGGAGGCCACGGTGGACTGGCGGGAGCCGGTGGCAAAGCTCGAAGCGGTGATCACGGGCGTGGATATATTGCGCCTGGTGGCCTCTCCGGCCGGCGGGCCGTCCTGGCTGCATAGCGGGGCGCTTTGGAAAAATCCCCGCCTGCTCAGGGACCTCCAGCCTTGATAGTACCGCCCGGGAGACCGTGAGCCCGGGCGGCTTGGTATTCCGTGACTCTATTCTGTAAACGAGAATACCGTGAATATATACAGGGTCGTGCCGGAATCTTTCCAGGCATCAGGCGGCAACCCGGCTTTCTCTGCACAGAGGTAACCTAAAAAATCCTCTTTCACGGGCAGCTGTTCCCAGACTTGAGGCAAAAACAGCCCGCTGCGGCCGCCGCGACGGACCACTACTCCGTGCTTGCCGGGAATGATGGCGTCAGCAGAACTGATTGGCTGCAGCGGCGAGAGTACAGAAATCTCAATGTCCAGTGCCGGCAGTTCTGCAGCCGTCACCTGCGGGAAACGGCTGTCTTCAAAGGCTGCGGCATAAGCCAGCTCTGCCACTGCCTGGTACAGAGGATACGCGGCTCTGGTGGTGCCGATGCAACCGCGCAGCCGCTTCTCTTTATGCAAGGTGACAAAAACTGCGCCAGGCTGCTGCACTTCCGCCAGTTCCGGGGCCTGCAGCTGCCAACTTTGTCCTTGGGTGGCCGCAGTGATGCGCTGTCGCGCCAGAGTCAACAGGTACCGCTGGGTTTTGTTCGAGAGCTGGAAATCTTTGCTCTCCGCCGCCGGCTGTGCCTCAGAAGCAGCCGAGGCGGAGTTCGGGCTGTCTTTCACAAAC
>JAAYYJ010000166.1 GCA_012515455.1 Oligosphaeraceae bacterium | reverse complement strand
GGAGGCCTGCTTGACCGGCGGCATTGGCGCCGAGGTGTCGGCCCTGATCGCCGAGCATTGCCTCGATGCCCTGGAGGCGCCCGTAATGCGCCTGGGCGCGGCCGATGTGCCCATTCCGTCCTCCCTGGCGCTGGAGAAGTATGTCCTGCCCCAAGTCGAGGATATTGTGAAAGCCGTGCAGCAGTTGCGGGAATATTGAGGCCGGAGCAAAGAATCTGCCGGCGGAATTGACAAATTTAAATTAGGTATTACACTTATATACTTGCCGGGATTATGCCGGCGCTTCCGGTCTGGAAATTATAATATCATTATTGCAAAGGAGTTAACGATATGCCTTTTGATCAGGGGAATATGTCTTTCCGGATGTGCCGCCTGCCTCAGGCGCTGCCGCCCGATATCTTGGAGCGTTTTGCGGCCCAGGCCGCGGGCAGTCTGGAGCAGGTGCGTGACGAACCGGTCTGGGGCTGGGTCTCCGGGCGGCATCTGCTGGAGAACCGGATCGACGATCAGACCGTCAAGCTGGGCGGGTATTATCACCTCTGCCTCCGCCAGGCGGAAAAGAAAATCCCCGCCTCGCTGCTGAACGCTGAATGCCGGATGGTGGAGCTGGTGCGGATGGCCGAGCAGGGCACCGATCATATCAACCGCAAGGAGAAGAAGAAGATTAAAGAAGAAGTCCGGGAGCGTCTGCTGCCGACCATGCCGCCCCAGATTTCCGGGCTGTATATTGCCATTGACCCGGTGGAGAATATGCTTTTCACCTCGGCTACTTCGGCCCGGCAGCTCGATCTGATCCTGGGAAATTTCAACCAGGCCATGGGTTTTGAGCCCATCCCCCTGACCCCGGAGGTGACTGCGGCTGCACTCTTCGACATCCAGCCGGAGGATATCCCAGCCCTGAATATCTCCCCGGAGCTGCCGGACGAGGCCGGCGGCGGCAGCCTGGGCGAGAATTTCCTGACCTGGCTGTGGTTCTTCCAGGAAGATCGCGGCGGGGTCCTGCCCCCGACCAAGCTGGGGGAATTCAGTCTGCTGCTGGATGGCCCGCTGCAGTTCGTGGCTGAGGGCGGCGGTGCCTTGCAGAGCAATGTCAGCAAGGGCATGCCGACCATCAGTGCCGAGGCCAAGGCCGCACTGCTGGTGGGCAAGAAACTGCGTCGGGCCAAGCTGGTGATTGCGCGCAACAAAGGTGAAGAGTGGTCGGTGACGGTGGAGGCCAATGAATTCGTGTTCAAGAGCCTGAGGCTGCCGGAAGGCGAAGCGATGGACCCCATCAGCGTTTTTGAGGAACGTATGACCAATCTCTATATCTTCCAGAGCGTATTCTTCGCCTTGTTCCAGCGCTTCCTGAAGGAGCTGGGCGACCCGGAGAAGGCCGCGGATTATCAGCGCAAAGCCAAACAATGGGTCAGCGAACGCGAGGGGCGCTGAGCCTGCCCGCACCGCCATTCAGGTCAGACCATGATTGTGGGACTGGGAACGGATATCATCGAAATCGAGCGCTTCGCTCAGACCCTTGAGCGCAGCGGTGAGGCTTTTCTGCAGCATGTGTTCACGGCCGCAGAAATTGCGGGTGCACCGGCCGGCAGCCGGCAACGTTGTG
>JAAYYJ010000165.1 GCA_012515455.1 Oligosphaeraceae bacterium | reverse complement strand
CCGCTGCCGGATTTCCGTCCCACACCGGAAATCAGCAAGGCCGCCTCCATCCAGTAACCGCTGGCCGCAGTTAATATTTTCAGTTGCTGCGGGAGGGTAAATATTTTGCATCTGTCAGGTAAAAATAAAACGAAAGTGCTTGGTTTCATGTTAGCAAAGAAACGTTTTTCTTGGTTGCGCGGTTTGGGCTGTATGGCGATTGCCGCAGCTGTTTCAGTTCAAGGCGCTTCCAGTACCCTCGGGGATTTCTTCGCCGCTACTGCGGAGGTATTGCCCAATAAACTGGCGCTGTCCTTGCGGCAGGAATTCCGCTACAACGACAACGTCTTCGAGGCTATCTCCAGCCGCGAACGCGGGGGCTGGATATCCGAAACCGGCGCAACAGTGGACTGGTACCGGAGCATCGGTTTGGGCAGTTATGGACTGGTGGGCGATTTATCCTACGAGCATTATCACCAGTTCTCCAATGAACTCAGCACCGTGAATTACAGCCTTTCACCGCATCTGGTCCTGGCAGGTGATGCCGGATTGCGCAATGTGATGCTGAGTTTTCACAGCACTAGCGAAATGACTCCGATTGACAACTCGGAAACGACTGATGCCCGGACTTTCACCAATGGCGTGAAGGCCGGCTGGGAAGTGCTTGGCAATGACAAGTTCGGCTTGCTGCTTGCCGGCGATTGGCGGTATGTCTATTATTCCCAGGATGATTTCGAAGATCACAGCAATCACCGCTATGATTTGAGCATCGCCCCGTACTATAAGCTCTCGCCCAAGACCAATCTCGGTCTGCGTCTGGGTTATGCCTGGGTGCGTTACCGCAACAATCTCCAGCACGACGATTCGGAAGATGCTTATCTGAATGCCTTCATCAACTACCGCCTGTCTCAGAAATTCTCCCTGATGGCCGCTGCCGGCGCCACCCGCAAGGAATATGACGGGGTATCCTCCGGTTCCACCGGTGACGAAGACCTCACCATGAACTACGACTTGAGCCTGCGCTATCTGCCCCTGGCCAATATTGCGCTGGACCTGTTGCTGCGGCACCAGGCGGAAGACAGCTTCTCCAATGGCGCCCGGGGCATGTCCGAGAACAATTCCAGCAA
Source organism: Oligosphaeraceae bacterium (assembly GCA_012515455.1). Classification (GTDB taxonomy): domain Bacteria; phylum Verrucomicrobiota; class Lentisphaeria; order Oligosphaerales; family Oligosphaeraceae; genus JAAZIZ01. The sequence continues at coordinate 1,519 of JAAYYJ010000165.1, read as the reverse complement.
CCTGGCGGTGACTTGGCTGATCAATCCCAAAACTACTCTGAGTCAACGTCTGGGTTGCTCCTTCGACGACGAGAAGACTACCGACCTGGATACTCTGGAATACGATTACGACATCCTCCTGAGCTATCAATGGCGTAAAAGCATCGCCGTTTATACCGGATACAACTATTCCATTACTCATTTCAAGTATGAACACGACCTGGACTACGATGCTCACGAAGTGCGTCTGGGAATGACCTGGAATTTCTAACCGCCAGCGCAGCGCTGGCAACAGCAAGACCGCAGCCGCCCGCAGCGTTTAGGACGCTACGGCTGCCACCCAGATGCTCGACCGTTATTTTGGAGATTGATTTTGAATAAGTCCTTGCTGATCTTCCTGTTGTTGGGTTTTGTCTGCGTCATGTCGGCAGAGTGGGATGTCTCGGCCCTGCGCCCCGGTGATGTGGTCCAAATTCGGGTCTTCCGGGTCGAAGAATTCAGCCGCAGCGTGCGTATTGGAGATGATGGCTCCTTCACCTTCCCGCAGTGCGGAAGCATTGAGGCCTTGGGGAAGTCCCCCAAGGATATTGCCGCAGTCCTGACCGAGCGCCTGAGCAAACTGGTGGCCACACCCCATGTGGATGTCTTTGTGGAATCCTGGGGGCCGCGGACGGTGTATATTCTGGGAGAGGTAAATTCCAGCAGCATGTCTTTGGAACTGCCGACCTTCAGCCGCATGACCGCCCTGCAGGCCATCAGTGCCGCCGGGGGCTTTACCGCCAGCGCTGATCTAACCAATGTAGCAGTGCTGCGGCGTAATCAGGACAGCCAGAAACTGGTCCGTATGCCGATTGATGTCAGCGCACTGGTCTCGAAGGACAGCGGTGGTGATGAATTCATCCTGCAGCCGGAAGACACCTTGATTGTGCCCAAAGCGCCACCGGTTTATGTCTCCGGTTATGTTAACAGCCCGGGAATTTATCAGATTGACACCCAGCAGCCGCCGCTCTGTTCGGAACTGCTGGTGCGCGTCGGCGGTCTAAGTGAGGAAGCTGATGTCAATGACGTGCGCATCGTGCGCCGCAACGCCCAAGGCGTGCGCGAGACCATCAAGGTCCCGCTGAAGGATGTCCGGACGGGAAAATACGAAGCTGATGTGGTGGTTCTGTCGGGCGATTACCTGATTGTCGGCAGCGCCGAGAAAATCTTCGTTTTGGGCGAAGTGAATGCGCCCGGGCCGCTGACCGTACCGCCAGGGGTTACTATCACTGCCAGCCGTGCTGTTGTGCTGGCCGGGGGCTTCACTCAAATCGCCCGCGAACGCGCCGTGATGCTGATTCGGGGCCAGGAGATTTCGGAACTGAATTTGCGCAAATTCTATCAGGACCCGGAGCGTCAAGCCCGGGATGTGGAACTGCAGAACGGCGATATCCTTTTTGTCCCGGAATCATTCTGGTAGACCACAGGATTCCCTCTCAGGTTGATCTCGCTGCAAGATCTCGCATGCCGTCCGCAGTCAGCGGGCGGTATGGGGAATTTT
>JAAYYJ010000164.1 GCA_012515455.1 Oligosphaeraceae bacterium | reverse complement strand
CCTGACGGTGATTTCCTGGCGGCAGGCGCAGAGCAGCAGGATGAGGCCGATAACAAGAATGCCGTGTGCTTTCATAAAATGATGCTGAAGCGAAGGTGGAAATGCCCCGCCGCAGGGCGGTTCAATTATAGGGTGTTTGAGGCAGGACGGGGACCTCGGTGACGCTTTCCGGAGCCGGGCTGTAATCATCGCTGGAGACGCGGAACTGGGCGAGCATGAAGCCGTTCTTCCAGGTCCACAGCCCGAAGCGCCGTCCCGGCAGGGGCTCCGGGTCCTGGATGGTCCCGACCAGTTTGCCGTCGGCCCAGAAAGTCAGCCGGTCGTGGTTTTTCCGGATTTTGAGATGGAACCACTGCCGGTGGATGGCGCTGGAGCGCGGGATGGTGACCGCGGGATTCTCGGTGAGGATTTTCTTCTGGCGGACGATCTGTGAGCCGCGGTTGTCCCAGCCGGCGAACATAAAGCTGTATCCCGAACTGATGTCCCGGCCATCGGCTCCGAGAACCAGCGAGAAGTCGCCGGCATATTCGTACTTCTTGCCGCGCTCGCTGTCCATCTTCGGCCCGACGAAGAAATCGAAGCTGACCCGGTCGCCATGCTGGAATTTGTTCCAGAGACAGGCGGGGCCCTCGAGATTGACGCCGGAGAAGAATGACCAGCGCGGGTCGCACTGCCAGCGGTTGGTAATTTCCCAGGTCCCGCTGGCGGTAGTCCAGGCGGCGGGTGCTTCCTGGAACGAATATGAGGTAATGCCATTGGCGAGGATGGTCACGGCGTTGGCCCAGGCGGGGGTATTGCCGTAGCCGATGCGCCCGACCAGGCACAGCCCATGCAGGCGCTCGGGCAGGGGGTGATTCCAGAGCAGTTTGCCGTCCTGCTTGACCAGCAGCAGGGTGCCGCAGCGTTGCAGGGTAAGGTCAGCCGGTGGTTCGGGGCAGTTTATGCTTGCCACTATGCTGTCCTCAAACTGCAGTTCCAGGGTTTTGCTGCTGGGCTGATAGGTCAATCTGGCGACCGCGACATTGGCGCTGGAGTCTTTTGCCTGAGTGCCAAACAGTATCCCCCAGGTTGTGGCGCCTGAGAGCTGCAGGGCCTGGCGCAGGTCCAATGAGGCATTTACATCCTGCCAGAAATCGCCGCGGTACCAGAACAGTTCACCGCTGCGCTCCCATTCCAGCACGGGGTCATTCCAGAGCCGCATGCTCTCCTCGTGGGTGAACATCGACACCCGTTCCAGGGGCGGTGCCAAAGGCGGCTGCAGGGCGCAGGAGATTTCCCCCCAGTCGGGGGGGCGGTCGTCAGTCAGGGTGAACTGGCGGACGGCGGCCTGGCCGGGGGCCAGGCTGGGCAAACCGGCAGCGTAGCAGAGCGTCTGCCCATTGCAGCTGCCCCAGGCATCGCTGCCGCGGACTTGCAGGGCCAGGCGGTAGAGGCCGTTGCCGGCGGTGGGGGCCTGGCAGTCGGCGCTGGACAGGACCGTGTCGCGACCGAGCTGGCGCAGAATTACCGCGGCCTGGTATGCTGCGCTGTCCTGAGCTTTGGCGAATTGGAACAGTATTTCCTGGATGCCGTTGTGTCGCAGTGACAGCTCGTACCGTTCGCGCTTTTGAGGCAGGGCGGCGAACTCGACCCGCAACTCGGCATTGGCTAATTCCGGCTGGGGCAGCCACAGTGAATGGCAGGTCAGGGCTTCTGCATCTGGGGTGGCCGGAGGAGTGTTCTTCTCGTACTGCCAGAGCAGCGGCAGGTCCTCGGGCAGGCCGTCCGGGCAAGGCAGGCGCAGGGAGTCGCAGGGGGTGACTTTCACGTCGTCAAAAATCGCACCCTCGTTGCCGCTGCTGAGCAGGGCAATGCCGCCACCCAGAAGCGGCTGGGGGTCGATGACCCGGAGCAGGGTATTGCCGCCGATGCGGACCTCGAGCAGGCCCTCCTGCTGGCTGAGGGAGAGGTCATACCAGGAGCGGGGGATTTGGGGCAGCGGGGTGCTGGCCAGCATTTTTTCCTCGCCGTCGGCGGTCCGCAGCAGATTAAGCTGGGCGGGTCTGTCCTCGGCGCCCGGGACTTTTTCCCACTGCAGGGTATAATAAGTCTGGTCATCGAAGCAGCAGAATTTCAGGCCCAGTTTCGGTGCGTCCAACGGCTGGACTGCGCATTGCAGGCGGTAGTTGCGCCAGAACCAGTATCCGACTGCGGCTTCGGCCGCATCTCCTTTGCCGATGAATGAGAACGGGTTGGCGCTGCGGACCGGGGTCTGCAGCGAGTGTACTGACCAGGTGCCGGACAGTGCTTTCCACTCTCCCAGGGCGCCGTCCGAATGCATGAAATCATCATTGAACAGCAGAGTGCCGATCTTCTGATAACCGAGCTTGGGGACTGCCTGGCGGTCTGCGGGGGCCAGCCATTTGAGCTGCCGCCATTGCTGCGGGGAAACTACTGTGCCGGCCAGGAAGACGCCGTTGCAGTAGGCTGCGATGGTGGTGGGGGTCTTTACTACCGTGAAGCGCTGGCCCGGCTGGGGTGGCTTGTTCCAGGGCAGGAATTGAGGTTGTGTCTTGCCGGTTCTGGTATTAAGGCTGAGCCCGGATTCAGTCCAGAGCAGGTCCACGCGGGTGTTTTGCCCCAGAAAGATCAGCTGTAGCGGGCCGCAATCCGGCAGCGTGGCCTCGAGGGTAAAGCTGGCGGCGAAAGTCGGCTCCAGCCGGGGCAGGGTCCGTTGCACTGTCATGAGCGCGACCTCTGGTGGCGGTGCGGTAGGGTCAGCTGCGGTCGCAGAACTGTTTCCCGACTGGCGTGTCCACCACAGCACACCCAGCAGAGCCGCCAACACGACCAGCAGGCCCGCTGCCGCCAGCAACAGCAGTGCGCCGCGGCGGCCCGCCGGCGCGGGCGCTGCGGTCTCGGTCTCCGTCTGCGGCGGTGGTACTGGCATCACCAGCTGTGGTTGCGGCGGGGGCGAGCTGGCGGCCGTCTCATTGGTGGGGCTAACTGGTTCTCGCGGGGTCAGCAAAACTGCCTGTAGGGCCTGCAGATCAGGGGCATTCAGCAGGTCTGCGGTATCAGAATGGGGGTCGAGCCATTGCCGGCAGAGCTTTTTCAAGTCCTGCAGGTCCTGTTCCGGCGTGGCGGGATGGATATTCTCTTCGCTGCTGCCTTGTTCCAGCTGGGCCAGGAACGCTGCGACCGCAAAATCGGTCAGCTGCACGGCGTCGGGGCGGCTGCCCCAGATGGTCTCCGGGCACAGAAAGCCGTGTCCCAGGTTTTTCTGGTGTGAGGGCAGGAGCAGCCTGCAGATTGCGGCCAGCAGCAGTGCATTCTCCGGGGCGCCGGGGGCCGGCGAGCGCTGGGCGAACATCGTCCGGTCAGAGATATTATAGACCAGCAGCGTCTCACCCACGTGCAGGCGGCAGCTGGCGACGGCGGCTTCATCGAGTTCCCAGATTTCATGCATGAAAGCCGGCAAGCCGGTCTGAGAGCGGTCCACCTGCTCCAGAATGCCTTTGCGGGACAGGAATTTGCGCAGCGCCAGCTGCTTGTCCCGCCCGAAATTTGCGGGCAGAGTCTCGAGGATGACATCTTGTGCGCTGACTTCATCCACGGCGGCGAAACGCCGCAGAATGACCGTATCAGTCAGGGGCAGCGCCGGCAGTGGTCCCAGCATCCGGTAGCGGTCGACCATGCCGTTGCAGTGAGAGTTCTCTTGCATAAAGGGCTATCAGTACCTGGTTGCAGGATGTGAAAACGGGCGTGAAAGACTAATATAATCGCCTTTGCCTAAACTGGAAGAGAGGAGTGCGTTTTTTCTCCAAAATGCCGCCGTCCGGGTGCTCTGGTACGAGTCACTGCAGGTCGAAATCCCGCAAGGCGTTATCTGCGGCATATTGGATTTGCAGGGCTTTGCGGGAGGTTCGCAGCACGTAGCCGGTGGTCAGCTGTCCGGGAGTTGCCTGGCCGTCTTTTTCGCGGATGATCTGAGTCAGGAAGTCCTCGGGCATTGCCTCCAGAGTGCAGGAAATCTTCTCCGGCTGTTCTGTCTTGCTGTTGGCGAAATAGAGATCGTCTTCGCCTTTCTGGCTCTCCAGCACGCCGTTGTCGCCATGCACGGTCACCCGCCAGTACTGGCGCACTGCGAAGCCGCATTTGTCCGGGCTGAGGTAGGAGAAATCTGCCATCACACCGGCCTGGTTTTCCAGCTTCAGGAGCACCTGGGCGCAGTCATTGAACCAGGGGGTGCGGCTGGCCTTGGCATTCCAGGTCCGCGCTGCCACCACGGTGGTGATCTGCTGTCCGCAGAGCCAGGGAATCAGGTCAACGGCGTGGATACCGATGTCATTGATGGTGCCGCCGTGTTTGCCGGGTTCAAAATACCATCCTGGGCGGACTCCGAGATTGAGCGGATGCTGACCGGTGATGCAGATGGTCCGGATTTCTCCCAGCAGGCCTTGGGCGATGAGTTTTTTCATAGTGATCAGGTGGGCTGAGGTCCGCAGTCCGAACATGCAGCTCACGCAGAGTCCGCGGCGGGCGGACAGTTCTGCAATCTGATCGCATTCCAGGATGGAGGTGCACAGCGGCTTGTCGACGACCACGTGCCGGCCGGCGGTGAGCGCGTCCAAAGTGCGTTGTCCCCGGATGCCGTAGTAGTCGCCGATGCCGATAATGTCGCAGGGGACTTCGGCGAGCATTTTCTGGTAGGAATCGTGGGTGACCCGCACTTTGTCATGATTCTGGAAGGCGGCGCGGGTCGCGGCATCTTCTTCGCACACCGCGGCAATTTCGATTCCCAGTTTCTCTGCTTCGGCCAGCAGCGACATGATATGCCCATGCCGCAGACCCACAATCGCCAGTTTTACCGCCATTATCAATACTCCTTAGCTTGAGAGAGGAAAAAAACAGGCCCGGGCCGCAGCTGGTACCTTATCGCGCCGCCCCGGTAAAATCATCAGGTGCATAGGCATAATATACCCCTCCTGCACTAATATCACACCAGGCGGCAGTATTTTCCCGGCGGCCCCAGCAGCAAAAAAGCAGAATTTTGATTGTTATCCCGGCTGATTGTGGCTGATAGACCTGGCTATCCTCTTTTCTCCCTTGCCATGGGGCATTTTGGGGGCACGTTCACCTATTTTCGCCGCTTCCCTCTGCCGTCCGCTTCTGGCGGGACGATGCCGAAGGTCCGGATTTTACGATAAAGTGAGCTGACATTGATGCCGAGGTCTGCTGCGGCCTGGTGGCGATTGCCGTTCCTGCGCCGCAATGCCTCCTCAATAGT